>JBFIIN010000491.1:0-1672 GCA_041601225.1 Oceanococcus sp. | reverse complement strand
GGAAGGCCAGAACACCCGCGACGTATCCCCACCCAATCCCACATCGGGAAACACCGCTCAGGTGCAACCCCGAATTCATTGGCGCGGCCAGGGTTGGCCGTTATCGCCACCAGCTGTCCGGTAACCGCGGAAGCCCCGCCCGCCTGCTCAAGCCAGTTCCGCGCGTGCTGCGCGTTGAACAGGGTTTCCTGCGTGCCAAAGGATTTCGAGGCACTCACCACCAAGGTCGTAGCGGCCGGCAACCGAGCCAGAGTGGCCTCAACGGTCGCCGGGTCGACATTACTGAGAAATTCCACGGCCGGACCGTTGGCTAGGCCACGCAAAGCCCGCAACACCATCCGCGGCCCAAGTTCCGAACCGCCGATCGCACAGACCAGCACATGGCTGATCGGCTGCCCGGAGAACCCCCGCACCAGCCCGCCGCGCACCGCGTCGACAAACTCGCGCAAGCGCGCCCGTGTCTCGACCGCCTCAGCGACCTCGGCCTGTGGCAGCACGGGGTCGCCGACGCGTGCCCGCAATGCCATGTGCAAAGCCGCACGGTCTTCCGAGCGATTGACGTGAGCCCCCGAGAAAAGTGCGTGGCGCGCCTGATCCAGGCCGCACTCATTGCTCAGCTGCACCAAGCCTGCAAGCACCGCTTCGTCGATACGCTGCCGAGAGAAATCCAGGCGCAGCGCACCGACACGCAAGGCATAGCGCTGCGCGCGATCAGGATCGGCGCTGAACTCGTCCCGTAAATGCCGCAGGTCCGCCCTTGCAGCGAGTGCCCGCAGCTTCTGCGCGGCCGGATGGTCGTGCAGACTCATGGGCGCGGCCTCGGAATCAGGCCGCCTGGACCGGGATTGTATTCCGGGTATGAGTGACGAAATTGTTTTCGTCCAGATACACCAGCTTGGGCTTGTAGGCCCCGGCCTCGGCCTCGCTCATCCGTGCATAGGCACAGATGATGATGCGATCACCAACGCGCGCCTTGTGTGCCGCAGCGCCATTGATGGATATGACCCGGGATCCGGCCTCGGCGCGAATCGCATAAGTTTCGAACCGCTCACCATTGGTCACATCATAGATCTGGATCTGTTCGTACTCGCGAATGCCCGAGGCATCCAGCAAATCGCTGTCGATAGCGCACGAACCTTCATAGTCCAGTTCGGCATGAGTAACACAGGCGCGGTGTAATTTGGCCTTTAGCAAAGTGATCTGCATGGCAAATCTCTCAAAATCTGGAGGAATATCAGCGACTTCGTCGCTTTGACCCGGACTCGGGCCGATCAGGCGTTGCCCGGAGTGTAGCCAGCCCGGAAGGCAGCTTCAAGCTTTTGCTAGATTCACCTGAATGTTATCGATCAAACGCGTCGCCCCCAGCTTGACTGCGGCCAGCACCACAAACTCGTCCCGCTCCTGCCGCGCTGCCGACAAATCAGGGCTGCGCACAGCGTAGTACTGCGGCTCCATGCCGGCTTCACGCAAGCGGGTCATGCCGTCCAGCTCCAGCGCAGCGAAATCACGACCACCGTGGCGCAGATCATCCGCGGTATGGCCCAGCACCCGATACAGGCTGGGCGCACACCGCTGCTCATCGGCGCTCAGATAGCGATTTCGTGAACTCAATGCCAGGCCGCTGGCCTCGCGCGCCGTGGGCACCCCGACAATTTCAACCGGCATCATCAGG
>JBFIIN010000490.1:0-1726 GCA_041601225.1 Oceanococcus sp. | reverse complement strand
GGCGAGTCGGCGGGCGGCAATCTGGCGGCCAACCTTTTGATTGCCGATTGTTACAAGCGCTCCGAGACTTGGGCCCAGAGGGTCTGGTCGGCGCCTCACCGGCCTGCGGCTGTGCAGCTGATCTGTGGCTATTTCCAGGTCACCGCTCCGGAGCGCCTGCAGGCCCGGCCGGGTGTCGCGGCGCTCGATGCCCGCTTTGGGCCGCGAGCCGTGCGCAGTTTCGCCTCGGCCTACCTGGGCCGGGGGCGCACCCGGCCCTCCGAGATCAATTTGTTCGCCGACCCTGTCCGCTTTCTCGAGCGCGGCCTGCTGCCGGACCGCCGGCCGCCTCCGGTTTTCTTGCCGGTTGGGACAGGGGATCTGTTGTGTGACGAAACCCGGCGCATGGAGCGCGCGCTGAACAATCTGCAATTTCCTTTGACCGTTCGCTATTACCCGGACGAGGCGCATGCCTTCCACCTGTTGTTTTGGCGGCCCGTTGCTGCGCAAAGCTATTGGCGCGATTGTGCAGAGTTTCTGCGGAGCGTGGATGACCAGGCTCTCCCACTGGCAGGTGCTCTGCCACAGCAGGCTGCCTGAATGATCAGCGATGACCGGGTGGGCTTCGGCCAGTTGCTGCGCGGGGCCATCAGGGCCGTACCGGATGCGTTGAGCGTCAGCCGTGCAGGTTGGCATTTGGCCACCTCGGGCAAGGGCCGACACAAATCCATCGGGCTGCTGCTGGAGCGCGTGGCGCGCGCCCATCCGGAGCGTGTCGCCCTGCGCTATGGTGACAGCAGCTGGACTTACGCCGAGTTCAATGCCGCGGCCAACCGTTATGCCCATGAGTTCTCCGCGCGCGGCATCGGTCGCGGCGACGCCGTGGCGATCATGCTGGAAAACCGCCCGGAAGCCCTGATTGCCGTGGCTGCTACCGTCAAGCTCGGCGCCGTGGCGGGCATGCTCAACACCAATCAGCGCGGCGACGTTCTGGCCCATAGCCTGGGTTTGATCGCGGCCAAATGCCTGGTCGTCGGCGAAGAATGCCGCCCCGCCATCGATGAGCTTCGTGAGCAACTCGAGCCCGAATTGGCGGCGGCGGCCTACTGGCTGGCCGATGCCACGCCACAGGCCGCGCCGGCGGACTATCTTGATCTGGCCAAACGGTCCGCGGGGCATGCGGGCGACAACCTGCAAAGCACGCGCAGGGTGCAGCTTCAGGACCCCTGTTTTTACATATTCACGTCCGGAACCACCGGTTTGCCCAAGGCCTCGGTCATGACGCACGGCCGCTGGGTCAAGGCTATGGCGGGTGTCGGGCTGGCCTCATTGCGGCTGCGCGCGGATGACATTTTCTATTGTCCCCTGCCGCTGTATCACAACAACGCGCTCACCCTGTCCTGGGGCGCGGTGCTGGGCGCTGGGGCGACCCTTGCGCTCGCACGGAAGTTCAGTGCCAGCCGGTTCTGGGATGATATCCGCCACTTCGACGCCACCAGCTTTTGTTATATCGGTGAGCTCTGTCGCTATCTGCTGAACCAGCCGCCAGGTCCCGGTGACCGGCAGCATCAGGTGAGGGTGTGCATGGGCAACGGTCTGCGGCCGGACATCTGGGATGAGTTCAAGAATCGTTTCGGCATTGAGCGAATAAACGAATTCTACGGCGCCAGCGAAGGCAATCTGGTTTTCACCAACAGTTTTGGCGCCGATCGTACGGCCGGATTTTGTCCGCTGTCCTATGCCGTAG
>JBFIIN010000489.1:0-1729 GCA_041601225.1 Oceanococcus sp. | reverse complement strand
GGCCGCCAGCGAAGACGACCCCGAACAGTTGATCGCCCAACACCGCTTCGTAAGAACCGGCGTTGCCCGCGGAGATTTTATCGCGGTTACTGAGGGCCTGGCCGAGGGCGACACCGTCGTTTTCGCCGGCTTGTTGAAACTGCGTAATGGGCAACCGGTAGTCGTGGACAACACGCTGACACCGGCAGTCAGCCAGGAACCCAGTCCGGCTGACAGCTGATGAAATTCACCGATATTTTCATCAACCGTCCGGTATTGGCGACGGTCATCAGTCTGGTCATTTTGTTGCTCGGGCTGCGGGCTGGATTTGATTTGACGGTGCGGGAATTCCCCGAACTGCAGAATGCCCAGATCAATATCTCTGTGGCTTATCCCGGCGCCGATGCGGAATTGATGCAGGGCTTTGTGACCACGCCGCTGGAGCGTGAGATCGCCACTGCCGATGGCATTGATTTCTTGAGCTCAAGCACCGGCCAGGGCGTGGCCACGATTAGTGCAAACCTGCGCCTGGACAAAGATCCCAACGCAGCGCTGACCGAGATTTCGGCCAAGGTCAACAAGCTGCGCAATCAGATGCCGCAGGGCTCGGAAGATCCCGTGGTGGAGATTGCCGAGGGTCGAGGTACTTCGGCCATGTATCTGTCCTTTTATTCGCAGGTGCTGAACGAAAGCCAGATCACCGACTATCTGAATCGGGTTGTTGAGCCGCAGTTGGCGGCCATACGCGGCGTAGAAAAAGCGCGCATTCTGGGGGCGCGAACCTATGCCATGCGCCTGTGGTTGCGGCCGGATCGCCTGGTGGCGCACGGCATGACCGCCTCCGAGGTGCTGGCGCGGGTACGCGAGCAGAATGTGTTGTCGGCCGTCGGTGAAGCCAAGGGCAATTTCGTACGCATAGGTGTGTCGGCCCGTACCGATTTGCGGACCGAAGAGGAGTTTCGCAATCTCGTGGTCGGCTCCGATGGCGAGGACCTGGTGCGTCTGGGCGACGTGGCCCGGGTGGAGCTGGGATCGGAAACTTACGACTACGGAGCTGGCTGGGACGGTGACCCGGCGATATTTATCGGCATTAATGTGCGGCCTGAGGCCAATGTATTGGACGTGATCGGCCAGGTCCGCGAGATCTGGCCTGGCATCTTGGCCGGCCTGCCCCAGGGCGTGGAAGGCGAAATCGGCTACGACAGCACGATCTATATCCGCGACGCAATCGCCGAAGTTCGAGCCACCCTGCTGGAAGCCGTGCTGATCGTGGTGTTGGTGATCTTCCTGTTTCTGGGTTCCATGCGCAGTTCGATGATCCCGGCGGTGACGGTGCCGCTGTCCTTGATTGGTGCGCTGCTGCTCATGCTGGTGCTGGGCTTCACCATCAATCTGCTCACCCTGCTGGCCATGGTGCTGGCCATCGGCATGGTGGTCGATGATGCCATTATCGTGCTGGAGAACATCCACCGGCATATTGAGGAGGGCATGACCCCGCATGACGCGGCGATTCAAGGCGCGCGCGAACTGGTTGGGCCAGTGATTGCTATGACCCTGACCTTGATGGCGGTGTATGCGCCGATCGGCTTCATGGGCGGGCTGGTGGGTATTCTGTTCACGATGCTGATCGGCGTGTTCGTGGGGGCGGCCGCAGGCTACGTCGCCGGCTGGACCGACCGTGTGCTGATGAGGCTGGCGGATCTGTTTCTGTCCCTCCCCGGGCTCTTTCTGGTGCTCGGAATTCGGGCGG
>JBFIIN010000488.1:0-1775 GCA_041601225.1 Oceanococcus sp. | reverse complement strand
GTGGCGTCGGCTATTCCTGCCTGGCCGAGGTGCGCACGGTGGAAACCCTGTTGCACGGCGCGCCGCGGACGTCCTTCTTGCAGTTCGGTGATCGTGTGCGCATCGAAATGCTGGATTCCCGGGGCGACAGTATTTTCGGCGCCATCGACCAGCGGGTGGCAGCGTATCCGCACTGATGCTGACCCTATATAGCTACTGGCGCTCGTCTTCAGCCTACCGGGTCCGCATTGCCCTGAATCTCAAGGGCCTGGACTACGTCATTCAACCCGTAAACCTGGCGCCGGCACACAGCGAGCAACGGACAGCGGCATATCGCGCAGTCAGTCCCGACGCCTTGGTGCCGGTGCTGGAGCATGACGGTCAGCGGCTGAGCCAGTCGTTGGCGATCTGCGAGTACCTGGATCAGACGTTCCGCGAACGCCCGCTGCTGCCTGACAATCCGGTCGCCCAGGCCACGGTACGCAGCTTCTGCCTGGCCATCGCGTGCGAAATTCAGCCGCTCAATAACTTGCGGGTGCTGAATTATCTCGGTGAAGTTCTCGCTGCATCGGACCTCGATCGCCAGGACTGGTACCGCCACTGGATCAGTGCGGGATTTACGGCCCTGGAGCGGCGCCTTGCGGCACACCCGGGTCCGCGCTTTGCCTTCGGCGAACGCCCGGGTCTGGCGGAATGCCTGCTGATTCCGCAGTTGTACAATGCCCGCCGTTACGAATGCCCGCTTGATCCCTACCCTGGGCTCAGGCGTATTGAATCTGCCTGCGCTGAACTGCCTGAATTCATTCGGGCGCACCCCGATTCCCAGCCCGACAAACCCGAGACTCTCCCGTGACCCAAGCCTTGTGGACGCCCTCAGCGGAACGTATCGCCAGCTCCAGTCTCAGCCGTTTCGTCCAGGACCTCGGACGCCCTGAGCTGACGGTCGGCGATTACGCCACGCTGCATCACTGGTCTATCGACAATCCGACCGAATTCTGGACGGCGGTGTGGGACAGCACGGGGATCATCGGCGAGCGCCGCGGCCCCGTCGTGAGCGGCCGCGGCATGCCGGGCACCCGCTTCTTTCCGAAGGCGCGTCTGAATTTCGCGGAAAATCTGTTGGAGCGGGGACAGGATGACGATATCGCGGTCTTGTTTCGTGGCGAGGATGGCCGCAAGCAGACCCTGACTCGTGGCCAACTCAAGGACCAGACCGGGCGCATGGCCAGTTTTCTGGCCGAACGGGGGCTGGAGCCTGGCGACCGCGTCGCCGCGATGATGCCCAATCGCCCCGAAACCCTGGTTGCCATGCTGGCGACCACCGCGCTGGGCGGCATCTGGTCGTCCTGCTCGCCGGATTTCGGGGCCGCCGGCATCCTCGATCGCTTTGGCCAAATCAAGCCCAAATTTCTGATCGCCTGTACGGATTACCGATATGGCGGCAAGCATTTCGATTGCCGTGACAAGATTTCCGCGATCCTCGCGGCCCTGCCCAGCCTCCAGCGCTGCGTCGTTACGGATGAGGATCTGGAAATGCCGCCCCACGCGGAAATCTGCAACTGGGATGAAGTACTGCAACGCCCCGCGGCTCCGATTCAATACCTGCGGTTCCCTTTCAATCATCCGCTTTATATCCTGTTTTCCAGCGGCACCACGGGAGCGCCCAAATGCATACTGCACGGCGCTGGCGGCACCCTTATCCAACATTTGAAGGAACATGTCCTGCAGGCCGATGTGCGGCCCGGCGACCGGATGCTGTACTTCACGACCTGCGGTTGGATGATGTGGAACTGGCT
>JBFIIN010000487.1:0-1854 GCA_041601225.1 Oceanococcus sp. | reverse complement strand
GGTCAGGGCGACGCCCGGCACGACCGGCACCCCGCCGAGTTTCCGCCCGGCACCGCGCCCCGAGCCCGAACGCGCGCAGCCATCGGCCGGGGCATCCTCGAGCGGCCCGACGGCCGCAGCGCAGGTCTCCGAACTTCAGGCCCGTGTGGCCAGGCTCGAGGAATCGCTGTCGGAACTCGCGGCCCAGACCCGCGCCCTCACGGAGCGCATCGAAGGACTGAGCGAGCGCGCCGCCCACAAAGCAGCGGCCGAGCTGACCCGCAGGCTCGCTGCTGCGCTCGCCAATCGGGTCGATTGATGCGCCGTCTGATCGTAATGCGGCATGCCAAATCGGACTGGGGCACGCCGGAACTCCCCGACCGGCAACGCCCGCTGAACGCGCGGGGCCGGAAGGACGCCCCGCGGATGGGCGCGTGGTTGGCGCGGCAGGGCTATCTACCGGACGAAATCCGGGTCTCTCCGGCACTGCGCACGCGCCAGACGCTGACCTTGCTCGGATCGGGCATTTCGACTGAGCTCCCTCCTCCGTATTTCGACACCCGCATCTACGAGGCACGTCTGAGCGATCTACTGGCCGTCCTGGCCGACATTCCAAAGTCCAGTCGATGTAGCCTATTGCTTGGCCATAATCCAGGGCTGGAGGATCTGGTGGATCATTTGGGCGGGCACATGCTCTTCGAGCCAGGTCGCCAGCTCCTCCCGACCTGTACCGCAGTCGTTTTGGAGATGCCGGATGTCTGGGATGCCCTGGCTGCCGGCTGCGCCTCCTTGCTGGCCTACCAGCGTCCACGTGCACTTGACTGAAGCACATTTGGCCCCATTGACGGTCTAATGGACTTACCCATCTCGGAATTCCGTATATGACCGCAATCGCCACTTTCGGCGCGGGCTGCTTTTGGGGTGTCGAAGCGCGCTTCCGGCAGATTCCCGGGGTACGCGCCACCGCCGTCGGCTATGCCGGAGGCCACGTCGACCAGCCCAGTTACGAGCAGGTCTGCACAGACACCACTGGGCATGCAGAGGTCGTTGAGGTCACCTACGATCCAGCCGTCGTCGACTACGCGAGCCTGCTCGAAACATTCTGGGCCAGCCATGATCCAACCCAGTTGAATCGCCAGGGACCAGATTCTGGCTCGCAGTACCGCAGTGTAATCTTCTACCACGACCCGGCCCAGCAGGCCGAGGCGGAGGCATCGCTTGCGGCGCTGATTGCTTCCGGGAAGCATGCAGCGCCGGTCGTGACCGCGATAGAGCCCGCCCCCAGGTTCTTCCCGGCCGAGGATTATCACCAGCAGTACCTGGAAAAACGCGGGCTGGCGAGCTGCTCGATTTGAGCATTGGCTCACCGACGGTGACCCCGGTCGTGCGGGCCTTGATCATCGCCTGCGTCGTGATGTTCGGCTTGCAGTTATTCGCCGGCAACCTGACCCTCCAGTATCTCGCCCTCTGGCCGCCCGGCGCGCGGCCGGTCCAGGTCGGCGCCCACGGCCTGTGGCGCTATCCGGACTTCATGCCCTGGCAGCTATTGAGCTACGGTCTGCTGCACGGCGGCGCCCTGCATTTGTTGCTCAATATGTTCGGGCTGTGGATGTTCGGTACGCCGGTGGAGCGCGTCCTGGGCGCACGCCGCTTCCTGCTCTACTTCGCGGTCTGTGTGGCGGGCGCCGGCGCCGCCCAGATCATCGCCGCGGCGATCAGCGGAGAGATTCATCCGACGATCGGCGCCTCGGGTGGCGTATTCGGTCTGCTGCCGGCCTTCGCGCTGTTCTTCCCACAAGCGCGGGTCCAATTGCTGTTTCCGCCGGTCGCGCTGAGGGCCCCCGTTTTTGTACTGATCTTCGGCGCGGTCGAGTT
>JBFIIN010000486.1:0-1867 GCA_041601225.1 Oceanococcus sp. | reverse complement strand
CAGATTACTCAGGAAACTTTACCTTTCGAGTTTTCTCGCCTGAGCAGATGCGCGACAACTTTATCGGAATCGCGCCGGCAGAACTGTGGGAGCCACGCGTCTGGTGCGCACCGTCAGGGGCGCTGAGGCCAGCACAGGAAACCCGTGGCGCACGCCATGAATCCAGTGCGACGGGATCGGGCTGTTGCTGAGGCCGGCCCCTTTGGTTTCCATGGCCACTGAGCTTGCGCCGGGCGCCCTGACGGCGAGCGAGTCTGTGCTGGATGAGCGCTCGGCTACGCTGCTGCAACGCCTCTTCCCGCCGCTGGCCTATTGGCAGCGGATGTTCCTGAACATGGCGCTTGGCGGTGTCTGCGTGGCCAGCTTGGCCATGGCTGGCCTGGGCTGGCATGGCTATCGCACCCAGCTTGCGCACAAGCTGGAGGCGCTGCGCGCCCTGGCCGCTGGGGTTACGCAACTCTTGCCGGGTTCAGTCGTCACCGCGCTGTGGACCGAGGCGGATCGCCAGACCGGTGCCTATGCACAGCTGAGCGCCACCCTGCGCCAGGCGCAGCTGGCATTGCCGGGCGTCAATGCGGCCTACGTGCTGCGCGCGAACGGCGAGGCGGAGCAGTGGTCCGTGGTCGCAGCCGCAGGTGCGCCCCAGATTGGTGGTCTGCGCGGGCCGGAGTTGGCCGGTCGCGGATTGCGTCTGGCGCTGCCAGCCCATGAGCTTTCGGTTCGTCCGCAAAGCTACTGGTTCGGCGACGCTTCGGCCTTTGCGGCGTTTGCCATGATTCGCGATATCTACGGCGAGCCCGTGGGCATTCTCGTGCTGGAATTCGGCTCCTCCGGATTGCGGGATTTACGACGGAGTAGCCTGAACTCGGGCCTGCTGGCTCTGCTCATATTCAGCCTCACATGGCTGGGCGTTTGTTATGTCATGGCCCATGCATTGGGCCGTCGGGTCGACCGCCTGCGCATGGCCGCCCAAAGTATCCGGGCGGGCGGGGGCTTGGTCGCGCCAACCGCAGATTTTCGCGAGCTACGGCCCGCGGCGGCCTTGCTCAACGAACTGGCCTGGGCCAGCCGCGAGCGTGATCGTTTGCAAACGGCCTTGTCAAAGTATGTATCGAGTTCGGTGGCCCGCGTGGCCGCCGAGAGCGAGGACTTCCTGCGGTCGCGCGGTCAGGAAACGCAAATCACGGTGCTGTTCGCGGATCTCTATCATTTCACGGAACTGACCGAATCCATGACTGCGGCCCAGGTCGTGGATATTCTCAATCGGTGTTTTTCGGCATTTGCGTTTTCGATTCAGAAATACAATGGCATCGTGGACAAGTTTATCGGTGACGGGGTCATGGCAATCTTCAATGCGCCCGTACCCGACCACCATCACGCCCAGCATGCCGTGATGGCGGCCATCGAAATGCAGGCAGCGCTCACCCGCTTGCGCCGTGATCTGAGATTGCCATCGCTGCGCATTGGTGTGGGCATCAATACCGGGTCGGCGATTGTCGGCAATGTGGGATCTGAGGACCGCTTCCAGTACACCGCGATCGGTCAGGTCGTGAACCTGGCGGCCCGCATCGAGGCGTTTACCCGCAGTATCGGCGGTGGGATTGTGGTGGGCAGCGATACCGCGGCCTGTCTGGACGACGATTTCGTGCTCGAGGAGGTGTCCGGGGTTCGCTTCAAGGGCATGCGGGAATTGCTGACAATTCACAAGGTGCGTTCCAAGATTCTGCGCTAGCCTGAATCCGTCACGAGCCCGCGTCTCCGGCTCCGACATGGGCGCCAGCCTTTCTGCTGGTTATTTTTTGACCAGTTAGGCATGGTGAGTGGTGGGTTTCACGGATTCGACGCGCACGCCCCCTTACCCCCATTG
>JBFIIN010000485.1:0-1900 GCA_041601225.1 Oceanococcus sp. | reverse complement strand
GGCTCAAGGACATGTACATCACCGGCGGCTTCAACTGTTATCCCGCGGAAATCGAACGCATCATGGCCGGCCATCCGGCAATCGCCCAGGTTGCCGTGATCGGAGTTCCCGATGCGCGAATGGGTGAGGTCGGCAAGGCCTTTGTGGTACCGCGCGGCGACGCAAAAATCGACACCGATGAACTGATCGGCTGGTGTCGCGCACAGATGGCCAACTACAAGGCGCCGCGCCAGATAGAAGTCCGCACCGCCCTGCCCCTGAA
Source organism: Oceanococcus sp. (assembly GCA_041601225.1). Taxonomy (GTDB): domain Bacteria; phylum Pseudomonadota; class Gammaproteobacteria; order Nevskiales; family Oceanococcaceae; genus JBFIIN01. The sequence goes on along the minus strand of JBFIIN010000485.1, from coordinate 1,638 downwards.
TGCTTCGGGCAAAGTCATGAAATTTGCGCTGCGAGACAGCGAGCAACCTACCCGCCCTTGAGGAAAAGCCCATGAGCGAAATCCAAGCATTGAAGAATGTCATCGCAGTCGTCACCGGGGCCTCACGTGGCGCGGGCAAAGGCATCGCCGAGGCCCTTGGCCGGCAGGGCGCGACCGTCTACGTCACCGGCCGCAGCCGCAAGGAAGGCGATGCGCCGTTGCCGGGTACGGTCCATGCCACCGCGGAAGCCGTCACCGCCGCGGGTGGGCGCGGCATTGCCGTGTCCTGCGACCACGCCAACGACGCGCAGGTCAAAGCCCTGTTCGGCCGTATCGGCGAAGAACATGGCCATATCGACATCCTCGTGAATAACGCCACCTTCCTGCATGACGCCTTGATCGAAAAGGGTCCGTTCTGGTCCAAGCCCCTGGAGCTGGTCGATATCCTCAACGTAGGCCTGCGTTCGGCGTATGTCGCCAGCTGGTACGCGGCGCCGCTGATGGTCCCGCACGGGCGGGGACTGGTGGCCTTTACGTCCTCGTTCGGCGCCAGCTGCTACATGCACGGCCCGGCTTATGGGGCGCAGAAAGCGGGGGTGGACAAGTTCGCCCGTGACATGGCGGTAGACCTGCGCCCACACAACGTGGCGGCGGTTTCCCTCTGGATGGGCATGCTGCAGACCGAGCGAACCAGACGGGTCATGGATGCCGAGCCGGACAAGTATGCCGGCTTCTGGGACATCGCAGAGTCGCCCGCGTTTACGGGCCAGCTCATCTGCGCGCTGTATCTGGATCCCCAGCGCATGGAGAGATCTGGCCAGGTGCTCATCGGCGCCGAGCTGGCGCTCGAGTACGGCCTGCAGGACAGCGGTGGCCGACAACCGCCGTCACACCGCGAAATGCTCGGGGGACCCGCTGCAGGCCATCCGGCGGTGGTCGAGTGATTATCCTGCGCCTGTCGACCCTGGCTCTGATCGGCACCCTGCTGGCCTGTTCACCGGCCGCGGCGCCACCAGATGCGGCCGGTGAGCTCGCCAACTGCCCGCCGCCTCCGGTCCGCGCACCCGCGCAACTGCGACGGGACGGCCGCTGGCTGGTCGATCAGCACAACCGTGTGGTGCTTTCACACGGGGTCAATCTGGTCTGGAAGAACCCGCCTTTTGTTCCACCCGATGCCGCAGAGGGCTTCACCGCCGCTGATGCGGACTGGCTGGTGGAGCACGGATTCAACACGGTGCGTATCGGCACCCTCTGGGTTGGCGTGTCTCCCGATGCCCCGGGAGAAATTGACCTGGCCTATTTGACGCAATGGCAGCGTGTGATCGACCTGCTGGCCGAGCGCGGAATCTGGATGCTGTTCGACTTCCATCAGGACATGCTTGGCCCGGTTTACCAGGGTGAAGGCGTCCCGGAATGGGCGATTCTGGAAGGCGTGAGCACCACGGCGCTAGGTTCACCCATGTTCGGTTTCCCGTTCAATTACTTCACCCCGCAAGTCTCGGAAGCCTTCGACAATCTCTGGGCTGAGCGCGGCGCCGTGCGTGATGGCTACCGCGACGCCTGGGCCGCAGTCGCCCAACGCTGGCGCAATCAGCCTTACTCCATGGGCTATGACCTGCTGAATGAACCCTGGGCGGG
>JBFIIN010000484.1:0-1959 GCA_041601225.1 Oceanococcus sp. | reverse complement strand
GTGCCCCGCTCGGGACCTGGGAGCGATTCCTCGAATGCGTCCACCCGGAGGACCGGAAGCCCGTCGGCGGGCTACTGACGGAACTCCTCGCCCAGGGGCGACCACGCGGCGCAGACCTCCGGGTGGTGACCGAAGAGGGGCTGGAGCGGGTCGTCCACCTGGAGGCCGAGGTGGTGGGAACCGGAGCCGACGAGGTGGGCAGCCGATGGCTTCTCGCCGGGCGCCCTGATCATGACCTATGTCGAGGGTCTGGATCTGCCCGCGACCTATGGTCTGCCCGAAGCGCAGCTGGGCTTTGCCAATCCCGCCCTGTCGCTGGCCGATGACGCGCCGATTCTGGTTTATGAGATTTCTCAAGAAAGTCCTTTAACTGTCCGTAAACATGAAACTTTCATTGAGAAGGATGTCAACGAAAATCTGCTGATTCGCGACGATTCCCACAATGCCTACGCGCAGCCGGGTGAGGGCAAATCCGCCTTGCTGATACGCCCCGCTCGGAACTTCGCCGAAGGCAAGCGCTACGTGGTGGTCCTGCGCGAGCTGAAGAATGCCGCCGGTGAGCGCATCCCGGCAGCACCCGTATTCGCAGCCTGTCGCGATCAGGCCGCGACCGGATTGCCGCCGCTGGATGCCCGCTGCGCGGCCCTGGAAGCCGGGGTGTTCCCGGCGCTGGCGGCCGCTGGTGTGGCCCGTGATGAATCGCTGTACCTGGCCTGGGATTTCACGGTGGGCAGCACCATCAACCAGATTGGCCGCTTGAAGCATATGCGTGACGTCGCCGGTTATGGCAGCGATTGCGCCAGCGATTGCCGTGCCCCGGAATTCAGCATCGACCGGGTGCAGCAGGTCTCCAATCGCGGCTATAACTTCCGGCGCATCGAAGGCACGCTCACCGTGCCCAGTTTCGTGGTGCCGGTAGACCCCTCGCCGCTGGACAGCCCGGAAATTCAGCCGCTGCTCAATGCCATGCAGGATGGCTTCCCCAGCGCGTTTTCCGACCTGTTTGAGGTGACGGGCATCGCCCAGGGCGTCAGTGCGCCGCCCAATCGCCTGTACTTCAACCCCTTTGATGCACTGGCCACCGACCCGCTGAATCCCGACAGCCTGCGTTATGGCGATGGTCTGCCGGATTCGGTGGGCAGCATGAACACCCGCTTCATCTGCCAGATTCCGGAACAGGCCGCCCCGGACAATCCCGCCCGCGCCGGGATCTACGGGCATGGCCTGCTGGACGGGCGCATGGCCGTGACCTATGACGGCGTGCCGAATTTGTCGGCGGAATTCAATTATCTGTTCTGTGCAGTGGACCTGTTCGGTTTTGCCACCGGCGATATCGGCAATGTCGCCAGTTCCCTGCTGGATCTCTCGCAGTTCCCGGTTGTGCCCGATGGCTCTCAGCAAGGCCTGCTCAACTATGTCGCGCTGGCCCGTGCCTTGCGCGCGCCGGACGGTTTTGCGGCGCAGTCGGCGTTCCAGAGCGATGGTCAGCCGCTGTACGACCGCTCTGACATTTTCTATGACGGCAATTCCCAGGGCGGCATCGTTGGCGGCGCTGTGCTGGCGGCGTCCAAAGACATCACCCGCGGCGCGTTGGGCTCGCTGGGCATGAATTACTCCACTTTGCTGCGCCGCTCGGTGGACTTCGATCTGTATTCCATACCGCTGTACCTGTCCTATACCGACGAACTGGATCGTGATGTGTTGTTCGGACTGATCCAGATGCTCTGGGATCGCTCGGAGAACAACGGTTACGCCCACCATGTAAGCGACAACTCCGCCTTTGAGGGGCCGGACAATATCGCCAAACTGGACCCCCAGTTCGGTGATCATCAGGTCACCATGTGGAGCGCCGATGTGATGGCGCGCACCATGGGCATTCCGGCGGACAAGCGCATGACCGGCCGGGTGCAGGCCAATCTGGGCCAGCCCGACCGGGATCCGAATGTCGATCCGCTATTC
>JBFIIN010000483.1:0-1982 GCA_041601225.1 Oceanococcus sp. | reverse complement strand
CCGTACACCTCGCTGGTGGAAGCCTGCAGGATGGCGCAGTTCAAGCGTTTGGCCAGACCCAACAGATTGATCGCACCATGAACGCTGGTCTTGGTCGTTTGCACCGGGTCGTATTGGTAATGGACCGGGCTGGCCGGGCAGGCCAGGTTGTAGATCTGATCCACTTCCAGATACAGAGGGAAGGTCACATCGTGACGAATCAACTCGAAGTTGCGGTGATCAAGCAACTCGGAAAGATTGTCGCGGCTTCCCGTGTAGAAATTGTCGACGCATAAGACCTCGGCGCCGGCATCAATGAGGCGCCGGCACAGATGCGACCCGATGAACCCCGCACCGCCGGTAACCAGTACCCGCATGGCCCCAAACTCGTTACCCGTCCTCATCTAACGACTCCCCAAGAAACCATTTTGTCGCATTGTGCATTTGCCCGACCATGCGCCACCGATCAGGCCCGAGCCGATCTCGACCCCTGAACTTCCCAATCACACTGAATTGAACAGGGAACTCCTCGTCCAGCCGCGAGGCACACCCGCGCGATTCTAAGCCGAATCTTCCGTTGCCTGACACGCGATCTTGGAGTCTCGCCGGCTATCCGTGCGCCCGCCGACGGCACTTGCGCGGGCCGCGGCTTCGGGCATGCGCAGTACCTTCGCATGGCCCGCCGACTCGCTCTTGGATACGCGGCGCAGCGCCGGCCGCTGGGCGGATATGCCTTCGGCAGAATCCCGGTAGCGCAGCTCGGTCACCTTGCTGGTAATCATGAATTCGTAGGCCGCCAACATCTGGCAATACAAGAATCCGGGCCCGCCATCCAATACTCCGCGATGCCATATGTATGCGTGCATGAAGCGCAGGAAAGGCCGGAAGGGCAGGCGTATCGACAATTCTTTCAGGCGCCTGCGCCGCCGCAGGCGATCACGCTCACGCCAAATCGAGCGCAGACTGCCGAACCCGCGCTGGCGCAGCTCGATACATTGCCGCGCCTCATCGGTCGAGTAACGGTTGTGGCGCTCGAACCAGTCTGCGATGCCCTTGGAAACGGAATAGTGCAAATATCCCTCACGCAAAACGCCAATTTGCTCCGGCCCCAGGCTTTCGCGTTGACCGTGGCCAACCTGTACGAAACGCAACTTATCCGCCCGCCCGAAGCGCACCTGGTAACAGGGGTACATGCTGCTGTGCCGCAGCCAGCGCCCCATGAACATCAGCTTGGGTGCAATTTGATACGCGCATTTATCGCCCTCGCGGACCACCTTCTGCAATTCCGCGACGAGCGCCGGCGTAACGATCTCGTCAGCATCCAGATGCAAGATCCACTCATGCTTGAATTCGATCGTATCCAAACCGAAATTGCGCTGTCCCGCGAAGCTGTCAAACCGCCGCTGGACAACGCGCGCACCATAGGAATCCGCGACTTCGAGCGTGTTGTCAGTGCTGAACGAATCCAGCACAACGACATCGTCGCACCAATCCAGGGCCGCCAGACAATGGGGCAGGTTGGATTCTTCGTTCAACGTCAACAACAGTACCGATATGGTCACTGGCCCTCACCATTCTGATTCACCAACTTGGCGTGGTGTTCTTTTTCCCTCAGCTGGAGCGAATAGTACGCAGGCGTGGCCATTTGAACAAACGCGGACCGGCACCGGGCAGGATATTTTGCCGGGCGCATGGGCAAACCCGGTGGGTGGATCGGGGCTGTCCGTGGTTAGACCATCACCCCGGCAGGAATCCCTTAAACGACGGTCCAGGCCGCAATTCTTCGGGCAGCGCGATTCGCGGCGATGCCCAGCGGACCGGATCGGCGCCGCATGCTCGCCCGGAAAGCTCGCCATCGTGATTCAGCGGGATCATCGCCAGCGCAGCGCCGCCGCAATGCGCTGCGCTCCCCTGCGGGATGCGCCTATTGCTCAAGCCTTTGCTGAATGCCCGGACCGTCCGCAGCAGGATCAGCCGGCGCCAGGTTCTCAGCATGCGTCGTT
>JBFIIN010000482.1:0-1983 GCA_041601225.1 Oceanococcus sp. | reverse complement strand
CAGGAGCCATAGGCGTAGGCATCGAGCAGACGCGCGCGCCCGCCACTGAACTTTTCAGCGGCGTCGGTAAAGCTGTTGAAGGGTTCCTGGGTGGTGTTGATCGTGTCGGGCGACTTGTTGTCGTTCTTGCCGTGATAAACCTCGTCATAGAAGGCGTCGGCGCGCAGCAGGGCGCCGTAGTTTTCCCATTTGAATTGCACTTCGCCCAGTGCGGTGACGCGGTTGTTGACCGCGTCGTAGCGGTCAAAGTTGCGGTCCCCATCGTCGTAGTTATTGGACTCCGGGTATTTGAGGTACTCCGGAATCGGAACCTGGGCCCGGCCGGGGGTGTCGACGACGCCCGCATGCGGATTCTCCAGGCGAATGGCATAGGCGTAGCTGCCGATAAGCTGCCATTCGGCGTCGATTCCCCAAAAGTCGAAGCTGCCCGCAGTGGCGGTGCCCGGTCCCATGGCGATCAGACAACCTGTGCACGCAGCTCGAAGCAAGCCACGGTGCCAGCTGGACGAATCCGTGTGCACCATCGTATCCATCGGCCCAAAACTCCCCAAGATTTTAATGATTTTGCAGAGGTATACCTTAGTTTTGCTGGTCGCGGCCAGCATCATCCGAAGAGAGTAGTGCGTCTCGTCCCGCCACGGAGGCCTGGCCGGCTGGTGTCGCTGCGTCAAATCGGGCAACGTATATCCGTAAGTACGCTCAAGACATCTGGCCAAAGGGGAACGGCATGAAGCGTTTAAGTCCGGTCGACGCTGCGTTTTTGCGGATGGATTCGACACGCACCGCGATGCATGTGGGCAGCATGATGACCTTTCGTCTGCCCGCCGACGCGCCCGCCGATTTTTTGAAGAACCTAGTCGCACAGATGCGCGATCACCCTTTCATGCCCGCGCCCTTCAGCTGCAAGCTGGCGCAGGATCGCAAATCGCAGTTGCTGCCGGCCTGGGTGGACGCGGAAATTGACACCGAATATCACGTCCGCCATTCGGCTTTGCCCTATCCCGGCGGTGAGCGCGAGTTGGGTTCGCTGGTGGCCCGCTTGCACTCCAACCCGATGGATTTCTCGCGTCCATTGTGGGAGGCCCACGTGATCGAGGGTCTGGAAAACCGGCGTTTTGCCCTGTATTTCAAGGCCCACCACTGCGCGATCGACGGGATGGGGGCCATGAGCATGGTTCGGCAATGGCTCAGCGACGATCCCGACAATCGTGAACCTCCCGGCCAGATGGCCATACCGAAACGCGATAGGGCTGAGCGGCAGCGCCTCACCAGAATTTTTGTCCAGGCCCTGAGCGAGACAGGGGACCGGGCCAAGGGCATGACGCAACTTGTCGGCAAGTTGATGAAGATGAGTCGCGGCCGCGACAGCACCGTGCGGGTTTCCATGGCGACGCCGAAAACCATCTTCAACGCGCCGATTTCCCAACAGCGTCGGTTGGGGACCCAGTTGCTGGAACTGGCGCGCTTCAAGGCGATCAGCAAGAAGACCAATACCACGGTCAACGACGTGACCCTGGCGGTCTGCGGCGGCGCCGTACGGCGCTATCTTCTGGATCACAATGCCTTGCCCGAGGATTCCGTGACGGCCTCGGTGCCCGTGGGCTTGCCGCGTGGCGACAAGGGCGGCAACGCCGTCGCCGGCTTTGTTGCGCCACTGTGCACGGATATCGCCGATCCGGCCCGGAGAGTGCAGCGGATTCATGAGGTGACGACCCGCTCCAAGGAGGATCTCCTTTCGATGTCGCCGAGCGCCCTTGAGCAGTTCACCCTGATGGGCCTGTCCCCGCTGATCATCGGCCAGATGACCGGGACGCTGGCCAAGATGCCGCCCTTTTTCAATTTCGTAGTGTCCAATGTCGTGCTCACCAAACACAAGCTGTACTTGATGGGTGCAGAACTGGAAGCCATGTATCCCATGTCAATTCTGTTCGATGGCTATGCCCTGAATGTCACCGTCATCGGCTATGCCGAACATGTCGCCAT
>JBFIIN010000481.1:0-2011 GCA_041601225.1 Oceanococcus sp. | reverse complement strand
GCCAGCGCCCGCCCGCCATCACATCGGCAATGGCGTTGTGCTCATCCAGCACGATGAGATCCGCGGCAGCGCCCGGCGCCAGACGGCCTTTGCCCGGTAGACGCAAGAGCTGGGCCGGGTTGCTGGTGAAGGCCGGCAGGGCGGTGGCCAGGTCCACGCCCAGGGCCAAGGTCGCGCGCAGGCAATCAAACAGGCTTTGCGGACGACCGATATCCATGCTTTGCAATTCGCCTGCGGCGTTAAAGATGGGCAAACAGCCACCCCCATCGGAGCTGACTGAGATCCGCTGCGCTGGGCAGCCGGATTCCAGGTACTGCACCAGCGCCACCTCCGCCGCCCAGGCATCCTCGTCCGGCCCCACCGGGAAGGCCGTAAGATCAACGACCGAACCTGCGGCAGTCAGCTCCAGAGCTTCCGTGAACAAAGCTTTGCGGCGATTCACATGGGTGGGATTGAAAACTCGCCCCGGCAATTCGCTCTCGCGCAAGGCGCGACGCACCAAATCCAGACCCCGCTCGCCGTCACCCAGGTGCAAATGCAGGATCCCGGCCTTGCCCGAGATCAGGCCGGCCACATGGGCTTCACTGGCCAGGCGCAAAAGTTCATCCAGGGTTGGCTGACTCGAGCGATGGTCACTGAGCGCGACCTCGCCTACCCCGATCACCGGGTCCAGATTGACGATATCGCCGCGCACGCTGCCGGTCAGCGTAACGGGCGGCAGATGATAACCGCCGGTATGACACCAGGCTGACAATCCAGCCTCGCGCAGACCGCGCGCCTGAGCCAGCAGGGACTGGGTATCGCGCGTCGTGTCATCCGTTCCGAGCACCCCCACCACCGAGGTAATGCCGGCGCTCGTGAAGTGACTCACGGGTACCGGAGGCACGCGACTGGCAAAGCCTGATTCGCCACCGCCACCCGTAAGATGGGCGTGCCCATCGACCAATCCGGGGATGACGGGGCGCGCAGCCAGATCCACGATCTCCACATCCGGGAGCGAAAAATCATGCGCCGGACCGGCATGCACTGCCAGAACCTGGCCACCACCGATCAGCAGGTGACGCAGGCCCAGCTGGGCAGGCGCATAAACATCGGCATTGAGCAGCAGAGTCAGCATAGGAGCAAGACACGCAAGCGGGAGGCGAATTGTACGCATTCGGGAGCGCCCACGTGGCGCGACGCGGATCCCGCCCGGGACCGTCCGGCTGGTCAATTGACACAGATTCCACCCGCCGGACCCTAGCCCGGCTTATTCATGAACCTGCGCGATGATCGCGCAGGTCATTGGATTCACGCGGAATTTTGCGCTAGCGGTAATGGCCGGGACTCTTGCCGCTTGAGAAAAATGGCGTGTGGATTCAAGGAACAAGCGAGGGCGTGTCATGTTCATGAACAATCCGGGTTAGCCGTCTGTCTGACTTGCCCGATCGTCGCGAGATTTCCGCTGCCTGAGGCGATTGCTGGGCGATTCTGAGGAAAAGAGTCGAACTATTTGACGAAGGAGCGCCGAGCAAGCGGCCAGGTAGAGGACATCGCAGTAGATCATGGCAAGTCCGACAGACTGCTAGCGTTCTGGTCGGTGTTTGCACGGACGCGCGCCGCAGCCCTCCACCGGCGAATTTGCCATGCCCGTTTCAGCGCTCCCTTTCTATCGCGCCATTATCGACTCCATGACCGACAATCTGGTGGTGATCGACAATCAGGCCGATATCCGTTTCGTCAATCAGAGCTGGGGCGAGTTCGGCCGCAACAACGGCGCACCTCGCCATGTCGCGCAGGGCGCGATCAGCGCTCTGGACGCCTGTGCGCCAGGCACCCGGCTAGGCGACAGATACAGCCGGAAAGCCGACGTGGGGATTCGCCGCCCGATTCGTTGCGATACTGAAACTTTCAGCACGGAATATCCCTGCGACAGCCAGCACGAACAGCGCTGGTTGATGCTGACTGGCAATCCGCCAACGCCATCGCGAACCAATTGCTCGAATCGATCCGCGCCCTGCACATTCCGCAT
>JBFIIN010000480.1:0-2090 GCA_041601225.1 Oceanococcus sp. | reverse complement strand
GGTCGAACTTGTCGAACCCGGGAGCGGGTTCTCATCCTCACCCCCGCCAAAACAAAAAGGGCCGCCCTAAGGCGACCCATTTTGTTTGGTGGAGGCGGCGGGAATCGAACCCGCGTCCAAAAGCCTTCAACCTTCGGCTCTACATGCTTATCCAATCACTTTGATCTCGACAAAACCGCTAACCTGATTGGCGTGGATCACGGCTGCCCAGCCTCTCAAAGGTTTTAGTTCCGTGGCTAGAGGCCCGCGTTGGAACGATTCCATGATTTTGATGCCAGGGACCGGAGCCATGGACAGCTACCGGGCTGACACCTCACCTTTTAGGCGGCGAGGGCGTAGTTGTCGTCGTTCGCAACTAGCTTAGTTTGCAGTCTGATTTACGAGGTGGACTGCACCTCGGCATGCACCTTGGGTCTCACTACTCCTGTCGAAGCCATGTCGCCCCCATATTAATACGCAGATCAGACATCCTGTCTGACTGCTTTACGCCTTTCGCGGCACATGTCCGCGAAACGCTCCGCTTCGGGCCAAGGCCCTCCGCGTTGGTACATCCTGTACCAAATTGATACGCAGATCGGATTCCTGTCCGACTGCTCCACGTGATTCCCGGCACTTGTCCGTGAATCACTCCACTTCGGGCTTACGCCCTTCGTGTTGGTGCATCCTGTACCAAATTGATACCCAGATCAGACTTCCTGTCCGGCTGCACTTTCCAATCCGCACCCGCGACGTCGGGTGCGTGCGCAGTATAGACCGCGCGGCTAGCAACTGGTTCAGTTGACGCGATGTTTCATCAGCCGCGCCTTGTCGCGCTGCCAGTCGCGGTCCTTGATGTCGGCGCGTTGGTCGCTTTGCTTCTTGCCTTTGGCCAGGCCGATATTCAGCTTTGCCCGGCCGCGGGTCCAATGCAGGTCCAGCGGCACCAGGGTGTAGCCGGCGCGCTCGGTGGCGCCGATGAGTTTGTCGAGTTCGCGCCGGTGCATCAATAACTTGCGACTCCGCGAAGGTACGGCGTCGACGTGGGTTGACGCCGAAAGCAGGGGGGTGATGTGGGAGCCGATCAGCCAGGCTTCCCGGTTTCTGATCATGACGTAGGCCTCCGCGACCTGCGCTTTGCCCGCGCGCAGGCTTTTGACTTCCCAGCCTTGCAGCGCAATGCCGGCCTCGAAATTCTCTTCGATATGGTAATCGTGGCGGGCGCGGCGGTTGCGGGCGATGATCCGGTCAGGATCGTCATTGGACTTTTTCTTTGTCATCAGGGAATTATAGGCAAGTCTTAAGCGGGGACTGGAAACAAGTGAGCTGGGTTGCTGGGGAGCGCAGCGTCGTTTCAATCGGCGCGCGTGATGCATTTTGCCTGTTATTTATTGCCGTTGTCGGTCTGGGCAATATGTGGCGGCTGCCGGCGCTGGTGGTTGAGCACGGCGGTGGTGCATTTTTGACGGTCTATGTTCTCGCCCTGCTGCTGGTGGCTTCGCCCTTGCTGGCCGCGGAGTTGAAGCTCGGGAAGATTTCCCGCGCAAATATCCTGACCGCCATCCATGAGTTGAAAACCGGCCTGCACCTGTCACCCCTGTGGCTGGCGATGGCGCCCTTGTTTCTGCTGACCGGCTTGATGTTGCTGTCGTTCTACGGGGTGGTTGCTGGCTGGAGCCTGGGCTATGTCATCCGTGCCGCAAGCGGACAGCTCCAGGAACTGGCGGCGCCGGCTGCGCAGACCCTGTTCCTGGATCTGGCCCTGGATCCTGAGCGCAGCCTGGCGTGGCACACGATTTTCTGGATCGTGGTCTGTGTGTTTTCAGCACATGGATTCAAGCGGGGTCTGGTCCGCTCCGCGCGCATCTTTTTGCCTGCGGTCATCGCCATGACGCTGGGTTTCGCGTTCTTTGTCGGCGAAGCTGACAACGCCGGCCCGCGCATGAGCGTGTTTTTCGCGGCGGACTGGAGCCGTCTTGGGTGGCGCGGCGCGCTGGCGGCGATCTCCCAGGCCTGTTACAGCCTCACCATCGGGCTGGGTATGGCCTTTGCGGTGGGTCGCCATCTGCGCGATGACGTCAATTGTATTCAGCTCGGTCTGGGGGTCGCCCTGG
>JBFIIN010000479.1:0-2102 GCA_041601225.1 Oceanococcus sp. | reverse complement strand
TCCACGGTGCCGGCCGCCTGGAATATGTTGCGGTGGGCAATGCCGTCAATCTGGCCTCGCGCCTTTGTGATCGCGCGCTCGATGGAGAAGTCCTGTCCGATCAGCGAACCCTGCAGGGCCTGGGCGAAGCGGCCGGACTGCGCGGGCAGGCGCGCGACCCGCAACCGCTCAAGGGATTTCCGGAGCCAATTCCGGTGGCGGCGGTCGTGAGGGCCGCGGCGTGCTGACATTCCGGCAATGCGTCTCCCGCAGCTTGCCGCAACCCAGCAGGCCCAGGGTGGCGAACGCGATCAACAGGTAGAGACCATTTCGGTAATCGGCGGCGGCATAGAGACGGATGCCGTCCTGGACCTGGCCATCCCAGCTCAAATCCATGATCCAGCCGAACAGCGGCTGCACCAGTGCCGCACCCAGGAACAATCCGGTGTTGACGACGGCTATGGCCATGCCTGAAAACAGCGGCTGTGCCACTTCTTTGGCCACCGCATAGACCACCGTGGCTCCGCCGGCCGCCAGGCCGACGGCGCTGAACAGCAGCAAGGCGCCCCAGCCCGGTTGCCAGGGCAAGGCAACAATGGCTATCCAGCCGCAGAGCGCGAGCAGGGCGAAAGCAACGGCGACCGGCCGGCGCCGACCAAGTCGGTCCGACACGCTGCCGCCGAAGAATGAACCGACCGCGGCGCCGATCAGCATGCCAGTGGCATACAGCGCAGCCTGATCCAGCGCGAGCCCGTGGACTTGCTGCATGAAGGGCACGGCCCACAGGCCGACAAAGCCCAGTACGGCGCCGACGACTCCGAGCATGGCGAAGAATCCGGGCCAGATGTCCGGGTTGCGTAGCACGGCCGCAAGTTCGCGACCCCAGTGGTGCTGGGGTGGAGCATGGGGCGGCAAGCCTTCCAGTTCGCGGACATTGGGTAGCCCCGCGTCCTCGGGGCGGTTGCGCAACAGGAGCAGTATCGCCAAGGCCAGCCCGCCGCTGAGCGCCCCCATGGCGACAAACACCTGGCGCCAGCTGGCCCATTCCAGTGCCGCCGCCAGCGGTGAGGCGCCCAGGATTGCGCCCAGATTGCCTACCAGCAGGGTCAGCCCGGAAATCGCGCCATAGCGACTCTCCGGAAACCACTGGGCGTTGAATTTCATGAGGCCGACAAAGGTGAAGGCTACGCCAAAGCCCACCAGGATGCGCCCGATGCTGGCCCACAGCATATTGGGCGCCAGCCCGAACACGATTGAGCCAAGCGCGGCGATCAATATGGCAAAGCCTACGCTGTAACGTGGGCCCAGGGTATCGGAGAGGATTCCGGAAGGAATCTGGAGCGCCGTGTACATGTAGTAATACATGGCCGCCAATGTCCCCAGGGCCGCCGCTGAAATGTCGAAACTGGCCATCAGTTGGGGGGCGACCACGCCGGGAGCGATGCGGTGAAAGAAGCCCAGCACAAAGGCGCCGGCCAGGAGCGTGAATCCGGTCCAGCGCAGGCGCGCGTAACGCGCTGGCAATGGACTCAAGCTGTTGTCCCGCCCTGCGGGCCCACGTAATGCTTTGCGATAGTCCGGTCACCAAGCCAGCGCGCCAGGCCGGGGAACAGTCGGGCGGCCGTCAAGGTCAGCCACGGGACCCGACCAGGGATGCCCAGGTAGCGATTGCTTTCGATGAGCCGCAGGGTGAGCTCAGTCATCCTGGGCAGGCTGATCTTGGCAACGGTCAGGGTCTGAGCTCGGTTTTCCGGCCCGCGCCCGGCGGCATGCAGGGCATCGACCAGCGGCGAATCAAACTCGGTCGGGCAGATCACCTGGACCCGGATGCCTTGCGGCTTGAGTTCATAACGAAGACCATCGCTGAGCCCCATCACCGCATGCTTGCTGGCGGTATAGGCGCTGTAGCCGAACACGCCCATCAGGCCGGCGGCGGACGCGATATTCACAATGCGCCCCTGGCTCCGGCGCAGCGCCGGAAGGGCGGCGCGGATGGCATACAGGGTCCCAAAAAAATTGATATCCATGATCTGGCGAAAGCGGGCCGTGCTGGTGAGCTCGAAATAGTCTTCAAAATCAATGCCGGCGGAGTTGATCAGGACGTCGATGCCGCCAAATTCCGC
>JBFIIN010000478.1:0-2116 GCA_041601225.1 Oceanococcus sp. | reverse complement strand
GCCGCATGTCCCGCCATGTTCTGGCGCAGGTGGTGAAGCTGCGCATGGAGGAGCTGTTCCGCCTGATTCTGCGCGAGGTGCGGCGCGGGGGCTTCGACAATATGCCTCCCGGGGGCGTCGTGCTCACCGGCGGCAGTTCCCAGATTCAGGGCGCCTGCGAGCTTGCCGAGGAAATTTTTGAGGTCCCGGTGCGGCTCGGGCTGCCTATCGATGTGTCAGGCATGTCCGAGGTGACACGCAATCCGGGCCACGCGACCGGGATCGGCCTGCTGCGTTTTGGTAGCAAGCATCTGCCCCGATTCCCGGGGGAGTACGAGGGCAAGGGATTTCGCCAGGTATGGCAACGCATGAAGAGTTGGTTCCAGGGCAATTTTTAGCAGCGATTTGTATTTGGCCCAATTTGGGTCATAGACCACGAGGAGAGTAGCAATGGCTGAATTATTCGAAGTGTTGGAAACGCAGACGCGCGAGGCGGTCATCAAGGTGATCGGAGTGGGCGGTGGCGGCAGCAACACGGTGAATCAGATGGTGACCGCGGGTATCCGCGGTGTGGAGTTTATTTGCGCCAATACCGATGCCCAGCATCTGCGCCGCTGCGAAGCGGACGTCAAGTTGCCGATCGGTCAGGAGATGACCCGCGGCCTGGGGGCTGGGGCGGATCCCAATGTGGGTCGTCAGGCGGCTATGGAAGACCGCGAGCGCATCCTGGAAATGATCGACGGCACGGATATGCTGTTCATAACCGCCGGCATGGGTGGCGGCACGGGTACCGGGGCGGCGCCGGTCATCGCCGAAATCGCTCGGGAGATGGGTATTCTGACCGTCGCCGTGGTGACCAAGCCCTTCCAGTTCGAACGCAGCAAGCGCATGCAGATCGCCAAGCTGGGTATCGAAGAACTGAACAAGCACGTGCATTCCCTGATCGTGATTCCCAATGAGCGGCTGCTGCCGGTGCTGGGTAACGGGGTGAGCATGCGCGAAGCCTTCAAGGCCTCGAATGATGTCCTGCATAACGCTGTGCAGGGGATCGCCGAGATCATCACCTGCGAGGGTCTGGTCAATGTCGACTTTGCCGACGTCAAGAAGGTGATGGGTGTACAAGGCATGGCAATGATCGGAATCGGCACGGGTCGCGGCGAAGACCGGGCACGTGAAGCCGCGGAATCGGCGCTGTCCTGTCCCTTGCTGGAAGAGTTGACCATCCAGGGCGCGGAAGGGCTGCTGGTCAATGTTACGGCCAAGGATTTGACCATTGACGAGTTCACGGCGGTCAACGAGTTGATCTCGGAGACGGCCTCCGAGTCTGCTGAGGTCATCATCGGTAATGTGGAAGATGACAGCCTGGGTGATGAACTGCGGGTGACCGTGGTGGCCACCGGCCTGGATTCGCATCTGAAAAAGGCCCAGCAGGAGAACAAGGGAGTGGTTACGCCGATCGGCGCGCGTTCCGTGGCCGCCAGTGATTACGAGGGCTTCGACAAGCCCGTGACCCAGCGTGCGCCTCAGCCTCAGAAGGCCGCGGCGATGACCGGCAATGCCGCGCTGGACGTGGATCGCGACATGGACTATCTGGACGTGCCGGCTTTTCTGCGCGCCCAGGCGGACTGAATCCGGTTGGCTGCTCTCCCGCGTGTGCCCGACCAGGCCGGCAGTGCCAGGCTGCGTGATCCTGGCGCCTGCCGGCAGGACTCGGGCACACTCTTGACGCTCGGGGGTTGGTCGCCCTGATGTTGCGTCGCAACATAAACTTGCGTCATACTGAAGCAAGGTCGGAGCTCGCTCGCGTGAGCGGGCTCCGGTCGTTCTTGAGAGGAGTCAGGTCCGAAACATGCTGCGTCAACGCACATTGAAATCAGCGGTTCATGCCACCGGGGTCGGATTGCATTCCGGCCAGAAGGTCCGCATGAATTTGCTGCCGGCGCCTCCGGACAGCGGGATTTTGTTTCGCCGTGTGGACCTGGGCGAAGGCAATGAGATCCCGGCGCAGGCCGATGCCGTGTGCGACACGACTTTATGCACCGCCTTGCGGCGCGGGCAGGCCCAGGTGGCCACCATAGAACATTTGATGTCGGCGCTGGCAGGTTTGGGCATCGATAATCTCGTCGTTGAACTGAGT
>JBFIIN010000477.1:0-2137 GCA_041601225.1 Oceanococcus sp. | reverse complement strand
TCAGGAAGCCGCTTACGTGAATACAGCCTCCAGGGAATTCCAGGATCATATTGCCGAAATCTACCTGACATCGATCAGTGCGGACTTGCGGGATTTTCGTCAGCAGGCGTTGAGCGCCGTGCAATGGATGCTGGGCTTTCCGGTCGGCTGTTGGGGCTTGCTGTCACCCGATGGTTTCTATCTGCACCGCTGTGCGGATATCGGCCTGGCTCCGGCGCAGTTCTTGCGTTTGGCCGGTCAGGTTACGGTCTGGATGGACCGCGCCGGGGTCAGGGAACGGGGCGATATTCATACCTTGCCGCTGGGACAATTGGCGGAAGTTGATGAGCGCCTGGGCGCCTATGCCGGAAGCCTGTATTGGCGTCGCTCTGAGCGTCAGGCCATCACATTCGCTGTCGCGCTTTACGACGAGGCACCGCCCGAGCTGTCGACTGAATCGACGGACGCGCTATCCGCACTGCTGCTGCACATCAGCACGGCGTACTCCCATGCTTTGATTCGCTCGGTCTCCGCGCCCAGCGATCGTCGCAAAGCCGAACGGCAGGGCGTGGCCGTGCTGGATGGACATGGTTACGTCTACGAGGCCAATCCCATGTTCTGGGAAATTGTGCGTGATCATTGGCCGCGACCATCGCCGAACAGAATCGACATCGCGCTTAGCGCCGACGGTCGCGCCCACAGCAGCAAGGCCGACCAGATCAGCTATATGTGCCGCGAGATTGACGGCTTGCTGGCCGTGCGGGTGTGGCGCAATGGGCCCCTGGATGACCTGACGGAGCGCGAGCTGCAAATTGTCTATCGCGTCTGCCGGGGGCTGACTTACAAGGAGGTCGCCCGCGAGCTCGACCTGGCGCCTTCGACCATCGCCAACCGTCTGTATCGCATATACGACAAGCTGGAAATCCGCGGCAAACCGGAACTGGTGCGCATGGTGCGTGCGCGCAACGCCGGACGCTATTAGCGGAGCCTCGCCCAGCCGGCGGCAAGAGGATGCATGGGTGATAATTGCCCAACATGCCAGCAGTGCGGAGACAGATCTTGGCCGGTAGTGACGCCCCCAACTACAATTTCAGGACGCGGGTGCTGGCCACCCTCCTCGCCGCTCTGATCCGGTTCATTTACCTGACCAGTCGCAAACGCTTCACCAATGTCGACGTACTGCTGGCGCAGCTGGATTCCGGCAAGCCGTGCATCCTGGTGTCTTGGCACAATCGAAACATCCTGGGGGCTTATGGCTATCTGGCGCACCGCCGTCCGGGGCGCGCGTTCCGCCCGCTGGCCAGCGCTTCGCGTGATGGATCGTTGGCCGCAGCCTGCATGGAAAAGCTTGGCGTGCAATGCATTCGCGGATCGTCCAGCCGCGGCGGAAGCCAGGCCCTGCGGCAGATGCTGCGTGCGGTCAAGAATGGTGACGATGTTGGTATCACGCCGGACGGGCCGCGTGGCCCCAAATACCGGGTGCAGGCCGGGGTGATCGCGGCGGCGCGCATGACCGGCGCCCCGATCATCGCCATGACCTACCAGGCGCGCCGCAAGAAGATTCTGGCGTCCTGGGACGCGATGATCGTGCCGTTTCCATTTAATCACCTGCACTTCGCCTATGGCGAACCGATCTGCGTTCCGCGTGACGCCAGCGCGGCGCAGCTGGAGGAATTGCGCTTGCGGGTCGAAGGCGAAATGATGCGGATTGTCGATCTGGTGGATGCCGACAGTGGAGTCGAATTCAACTGACCCCAGTCTGCATGTTACTTTTGCGGGGTTCGCGCTCCGCCGCTCAGGTTTGTTGACCCGATGTCCGACAATTTCGAAGCCTCCTTCGAAGAACAACTGCAGGAAATCGAAGCGGAGGTTCTGGATCACGAGGTTGGTCTGGACGCTTTGCCCGCGGCCCTGAGCGAACCGCAAAGCGCCGCGCCCTATTGCTTCCCGTACCCCGGGCCGGAGACCGCGTGCGACGACCCCGCGACCATCCTGCGTGAGCTGGCCTGGGATGGTGAATCCCGCAAGCGGGCGGCGACCATGATGGCGGACTTCTGCGACCCGGCCCTGGAAGCCCGTTTGCTCGGCGGGGTGGACAGCGAAACCCAGCTCGCGGCCGCCCGGATCCTGGCCGTGCTGGTTTGTGCCGAGGAATCGG
>JBFIIN010000476.1:0-2198 GCA_041601225.1 Oceanococcus sp. | reverse complement strand
GCAAGCGCGCGGTCGGCCGGTCGATGGCCGGGCCGACCTTTACAGCCTGGGCATCATTTTTTACGAAATGCTGACCGGTGATGTTCCGTTCAGGGCCGAGGATTCCCTCGGCACGGTGTTCAAACACATCACGGAACCGGTGCCACGTTACCCCGAGGCATTGAGCCGCGTTCAGGCCCTGACCGACGAGCTGCTGGCCAAAGACCCGGACAAGCGGATCGCGGATGCCGCCGCATTGATTGAGAGAATCGATCAGACGAACCCCAACGCACGACGCTGGCGGCCGGATCTGCCCGCAGCACAGACCCAGCAAGCTCCGCTTGCGTCGGCGGCAGCGCAGGAAGGGCCGCCGGGCGCCATGCGGGAGCCGGTGCAGGACAGCACGGTGATGGCGCCGCCACGCGACATCTTGCCACCGCCACAGGGCATCGTTCAGCCATTCGACGATGACGAGGATGACCGCACCATTATTCGCTATGGCCCACCGCCGTCCATGCTGGCCGGCGCCGCCCCGCCGGAGGGCCAGAGGCCAGCCAAAGCGCAGCCATCAATGGCCCAACGCGCGGTTACTTCTGCTGATGATTGGCGGCGCCCGCATCACCGGATGACACGCCGCCCACGCTTGGCCGAGGCTCCGCCAAGCAGGACGCCGAAGGTGCTTCGCGGCGTTCTCGGAGTCCTGCTCTGTCTTGCGACAGGTGCGCTCCTGTATTTGTATCTGCATAATTCCATTTGAGTTTCCAAGCTGCGCTCGGCTGCGCTGTGCAGACCTCCGCGGTTAGTCCTTGATTCACCTCTATCGGCGCAGGGCGCCGCGGCAAGATCATGCTCGAACCGGGATTCCAGCTGGGCCATTTTCGTATCGTCCGTGAACTCGGGTCGGGCGGAATGGCCGACGTGTACGAGGCCGAGGATGACCGTCTGGGGCGCCACGTGGCGCTCAAGGTCTTGCCGCCCGAGCTCACCCGCAACTCGGACCTGATCGCACGCTTTGAAAAGGAGGTGCGGGCCTCGGCCGCCCTCAATCACAACAACATCGTTACCGTTTTCGAGTTCGGTCACCAACCGCCCTACCACTTCTACACGATGGCATTGCTTCCTGGGGGAGACCTGCGGGCCAGGATCGGCAAGGGCATGAGTCTGCTTGAAACCATGACGGTCATGCGAAGTGTCGCAGAGGCCTTTGACCATGCCCACAAGCGGGGATTTGTCCACCGCGACGTCAAACCCGAGAACATCATGTTTGACGAAGCCGGAACGCCGGTGCTGACCGACTTCGGCATCGCCAAGGCGATGGATTCATCGACCCGCATGACCCAGACCGGCATGTCGGTCGGCACCCCGCGCTACATCAGCCCCGAACAGGCCCGTGGACGTCCGGTGGACGGCAGAGCCGATCTGTACAGTCTGGGCTGCATCTTTCACGAGATGCTGACCGGTCGCATTCCCTATGACGCGGATGAGCCGCTGGCCCTGGTGTTTAAGCACGTCACCGAGCCTATACCCACCTTGCCGGACGAGCATCTGCGCCTCCAGCCCCTGTTCGAAAAACTGATGGCCAAGGAGCCCGCCGATCGCATCGGCAGCGCACGCGAGCTGGTGCAGGAAATTGACCGCCTCTACCAGCGCGACTGGACCGGGCAGATCTCGATTGCCGATCCCGCGTCTGCGCCAGGCCAGCCCGCGCCGCCAGCCACCGCACCGCCCGCGGCCAATACGGGCAGGGTCGGCGACGAATCGGAGACCCGAATCGCAGTGGATACCGGCCCGCTGCAGGCGCGCATCGAGCGGGAAGCACCGCAGCCTGACCCGAGCTTGTTGCAGCCGAGTGTGCCAGCCATGGAAACCCCGCTCGGCATGGCTGCCGCATCGCGACCGGCGGTCCTGCGCGAGCACCAGCAGTCGGGCCAGACCCGGGCGCAATCCCGGGCTATCGCAGCAAGCCCCAGACGACCTGCGAGCGATGTGCCGTCGGGCCGTAAGAAACGATTCGGCTGGCTGCTCGCGGCGCTCGCTTTTGTGGCCGTCGTGGTGCTGGGTTTCGTGATCTTGCGTGAATCGACATCCCCGGACCTGCCGATTGCTGGGTCCCAACGTGAAGATGAGCCATCCTCCGCGCCACCGGGCGAAGTCACCGAGTCCGGGACCAGCCCGACCGCACAGGCGGAAGGGGAGAAAGCTGCCGCCGAAGCGACGCG
>JBFIIN010000475.1:0-2213 GCA_041601225.1 Oceanococcus sp. | reverse complement strand
GATCCCCTGCTGCGCCACACCCTTCAGGTCGTTCTGACTCGCCTGCGCGACCTGCTGGACTTTGTGCACGGCAAGTCCTTGGACGAAAAAACCGAGGCCTATTCCCTGCTGGATGTCGACAACCAGACGACGGCTGCGGGCACAGACCACTCCAAGGCCATGCACCGCCTGCAGGTCGAGCAGGAACTCGAGCACGCGGTCCGGAATGATGAGCTTGAGCTCCACTTTCAACCCAAAGTGCGCTTGAAAACCCGAGCGATTGCCGGCTTCGAGGCACTGATCCGCTGGCGTAGCCCCCAGCACGGGATGGTCCGGCCCGACAGCTTCATTCCCGTCGCCGAGCAGTCGAACCTGATCGTACCCATAGGCCACTGGATCTTCCATTCGGCCTGCGAATCGCTGCGCCGCTTGCAGCAGGTCGCGGCACAGCTGCAACCGGGCCAGCCGCTGATCACCATGAGCGTCAATCTGTCGGTCCGCCAGTTCCGCGATGACTCTCTATTTCGTGAGCTGATTCGCGCAGCGAAGGACCATCATATCTCGCCCGATCGGATTCGCCTGGAAATCACCGAATCACGCTTGCTCGACAATTGGGAACTGACCCTGGAAATGTTGCGCACGGCCCGTGCCCACGGGTTCCGTCTCGCGATTGACGATTTCGGCACCGGCTACAGCTCGCTGGCCTATCTGCATCGCCTGCCCGTTGACACGCTCAAACTGGATCAGGGCTTTATACGCGACATGGTGCAAAACGCGGGTGCGCAGGCCATAGTCAGCAGCGTGATTGAACTCGCGCGCAAACTGGGTCTGGAATTCATTGCCGAAGGTGTGGAAACGCGCGAACAACTCGATGCGCTCGCGCGTATCAATGCCACATCAATCCAGGGTTATTATTTCAGCCGTCCCCGGTCCCTGGCCGAAATCGAGGCCTACCTGGAACAGAAGTTGCGCGCGCCAGCGCGCACAGCTTCGAGCCGCGCGCAATCCGCCGCCTGATTCACGGGTTTCTCCGGCCTGATCGCGCGGCGATAAAGCGCAATTTATTGTGCCCACCCCTGCGCTCAAACAGCGGACGAAGCTTTCGGAAAATCCCGGGCCAGAGATAGGCCAAGGTCGCGAGCTTCCCGGACACGGCCGGCACGACACGCTCGGGCCTTCCATCGCGCGCACAGGCGAGCACGGCCGCCGCGATCCGCTCCGCGCTGGACATGGGCTGGGAAAATACCGTATCGGGAACGGTTTCAATTTCATCAAGAATAAAGCCGGTTTCGATGGGGCCTGGAGAGACCGTAGCCACCCGCACGCCACTGCCAAGCAACTCTTCGTATAAGGCCAGACCGAACGCCCTCAGACCGAATTTGCTCGCGCAGTAGCCCGCCTCATGCGGCAGCGGAACCCGGCCAGCTATTGACGCGACATTGACCACGGCACCACGCCGGGCCTGCAGATCGGGAAGTGCGAGACGGGTGAGCAGGATCGGCGCGCGCAGGTTCACGTCGATGATCTGGCCCAGATCGCGAGGAGCAACGTCGGCCACCCTGCCCCTATGATTGCACCCCGCATTGTTCACCAGAACATCGATCCCGCCATATTCCGCGCGGGCCTGCGCTATGAGCGCTTCGCATTGCGCCGGATCCGCGACATCGATTGCGACAGCCAGCGCCCGCTGCGGCCCGCCACACTGGGCCACGACAGCCTGCAGCCGAGCCAACCCGCGTGCCGCCAGAACAAGCTTTGCGCCCTGAGCCGCAAACTGACGTGCGCACGCCGCACCGACCCCGGCCGATGCGCCCGTGATGACCACGACCCGGTTCTGAAAAATCGGCCCCATCGCTCAGTTCCCCGCCCTGTTACGGTCATCAATCTGCTCGTTCAGCGTCCAATAATCGTAGAGCACGCCCAGCATCAGCATGCCACCGGTCAGCAGGTAAAGCAGTCCGGTGAGCCATTTCCGCTGGTAGAAGCGATGAAATCCGAACACCCCGAGAAAGGTCAGCAGGATCCAGGCAATGCTGTAATCGACCGGGCCCTCCCGACATCTGCGATCGGCCGAGCGGTCCATGCCCGGAATCAGAAACAGGTCGATGATCCAGCCGACTAAAAACAGACCCAGGGTAAAAAACCAGATCGTGCCGCTGATCGGGCGTCCATAGTAGAAGCGGTGTGCGCCGAAAAATCCGAATATCCAAAGCACGTAGCCCAGCACCAGATTG
>JBFIIN010000474.1:0-2268 GCA_041601225.1 Oceanococcus sp. | reverse complement strand
TCGCGCTGTCGCTTCGCTCCGCATCCTGCTTCGCAGGGGCCCGAGCCGCCACACCGGCATGCAATGAGAAGCCGCTGACCGCTGCGTAGCAGCATGCCACCGCGAAGCGGCCGGCTTCCTCGCCGAACGGGGGATCATCCGCCGGCAGGGTTTGCATCGTCATCACCTTGCGCCCTGCATTGGGGCCCACAGCGATGCGGTAAGTGATCGAGTGCCACCGCACGCTGCCCATGGGATCGGCGTCAATGTCGTCGCCGGCCAACCAGCTGTTCCCGGCGTCGCGCTCCAGCAGGCCCTGCCCCCCGCGCGCCTGTTCGAACGCTGAGCCCGCGGCGCTTCTGATGGGATGGGCGGCAAGCGATGGTCTCAACCGGGCCAATGCGGATGTTGCTGTCGCCGGTATCTGACCCGGACCGGGACCGGCCTATCTGAACCAGTCGGTCAACAGTTCCTGGTCGTTGATTTGCAGTCCCGAGACATCCAGGATCGACGCGGCTCGCCCGCGCGTTCCATCTCCCCCGGACCACACCAGCCCGTCGGCATCGCGAATGTTGGCCGTGATGCCTGCAATGCGGATCACATCATTGACGCGTATGCGGTATAGCGGTTCCACGTAGAGTCGAGCGCCACGCGTGATCAGGGTGAGAATCATCGAGCTTCGGTAGGCCTGCTCCGGCGTGATGGACGTGGATGGCCCGCGCAAGATTTCATAGCCGCGGTTGGACTGGCGGATTTCGAGGGTGTCGAGCGTCCGGTTGTCCGACATCAAGCCCCATCCGAGCACCAGGTCGAGTTTGTATCCATCGGTCGGATAGGCCCTGACCGACAGCACCCGTGCGGTCAGCTCGAACCTTGCGGTCGGCGCGTATTCAAGGCCTTCGACGAGCCTGCTGTAGCTCCAGTGACGTCGGTCTAGCTGATCGTGGTACAGCGGCCTGCCGCTCACGAGCACGCCGTCGGCCGGGCGCGGCGCCTCGCGCTCCCGATACCAGTGCGTCCCCCACCAGGCACCGAGCACCGTGACAACAAGGAGGGCGATACGCATGGTTACGGTGCCGGACAGTCTGCGGGTCTCGCCAAGCCCTTGGCCAGCCCGAGATACGCATAGTAGATGCGATCGCGATACGCGTCCTCGGTCTGATAGACGCCAAGCGGAAGCGGCAGCTGAGTCTCGGTGCTAGCTGGCCAGCCGGATGCCGCGCTCATCACAATCCCGCGGCTCACCGGAGCCTTCAGAAAACCGCTCGCGCGTCGCAATTCCGTGGGAGCGGCCAGCCGCATGCCGATGCTGTCCACCTTGTCTTTCGGCGTGCCTTCCTGCTCCAGGATGCTCACGCCAAAAGCGGTATCGGCGCCGCGCTCAACCCGCAATACCAGTGTCGTTGGCCGCCCCCAGAAAACCTGGGCGTCCATGACGTAGCAGCCCATCGGAATCCCGGGCGAACCCTTCTCGATCACCGCCTGTTCGGCGGCTTGCGGACAGGGGCGATCTCGAAAAGTGATCTTGCCGTCGATCTCGCAGCGATAGATGTCCGCCGCCGCCACCAGCGGATAGACCACGGCGGTGACGATCAGCAACCAGGCTTCCCTGCTCCGCATGTGCGCGCTCCCGAACGGCCGGCAAGGCCAGGTACAGAGGGGCTTACAGAGCTCTGCCCGGCATTCTTCAAGTCTTTTACACCAAATTCCCTGAATCCGGGAGCGCAGAAACGTGGTACGTCCCCTATTTCCTATTTTTTCCAAACCTACCGCTGCATGGATTCGAATCATGGGCAGCGGCTCGCGCTGCTCCTGAGAACGGGCCTGGAGGTGATTTCCCACTTTCATCGCCAGATACACAAACAACCACATTCCGGCAACTTGCAGCAACACGTCGGTGCCTCCTGCCTGATCCGACCACCCCGAAACCGGCGTAATAATGGCCACCAACAACCCGACCGAAGCGTTTTGCATCATTCCCAGCCTCCCCTTTTCTTCGCGCTTCCCCGCGCCAGACCTTCGATCGTGGGCAGGTTCTTCGTCGCTTCTTTGTGGCCCTGCAACTTCGCCCTTCGGCAAAGCGCGATTGCACGATCAATATTTTGCGGCACGCCCTCACCCTGAGCGTAGATCAAAGACAAGAAATGTTGCGCTTCGGCATCACCTTGTTCGGCAGCGCACTCAAACCATGCCACGCCATGTGGCCGATCCTGGTTTTTGGCGCGCTCGAAGTCGGTATCTCCGAATCCAAAGAAGTAGTCGTGCCCGATATTGAACTGTGCCTCAACC
>JBFIIN010000473.1:0-2272 GCA_041601225.1 Oceanococcus sp. | reverse complement strand
TATGCGGAACTTGGCGCGGGCGTGCGTCGGCGGGTAGCCAACCGGCTCGCGGGGCACGGCATCATCGAGCTCCTGGAGCAGCCGAGCCCGGCGCCGCAGGCGGCCGTCATTGACACGGCGGTGGCCGGTTCGCCGCGCACACTCAGCGCCTGGAACCGCTTGCGCTTTTTTGTCACCGGCACGCCCTGGAATCCGGCTCAGTTATGACCCAAGCCTATACTCTGTACGGCACCAATCCCTCGCCCTATTCGCGCAAGCTGAGGGCGATCCTCTGTTATCGGAGACTCCCCTATATCTGGCGAGTTGGGACTGCCGGCACGCTGCCGGAAATCGCCCATGTGAAGCCCAGGCTGATCCCGGTATTGCGGTTGCCTGGCAGCAGCGAATACCGGGTGGATTCCACGCCCCTGGCGTATTTGCTGGAGGAGCGGCATCCGGGCGAGCGGTCCATCATTCCGCCTGATCCAGGCGCGGCGTTTGTTTCCCATCTGATCGAAGACTTCGCCGACGAGTGGCTGACCAAGATGATGTTTCACTTCCGCTGGACGCAGGAAGAAACCGCCCGCTGGGCCGCGGACTGGATCGTGCACGATGCCATGCCGAGCCTTTCTGCGCAGGCCCACGCGCAGGCTGCGCAGATGTTCTATACCCGCCAGCGTGGGCGTTGCGCCCTGGTCGGCAGCACGCCGGAAAATGCGCCGGTGCTCGAAGCCAGTTATGGCCGTCTGCTGGAGCTGCTGGGGCCGCTCATCAGTGGTGACCGATTCCTGTTCGGCAGTCGTCCGGCCCTGGCCGATTTCGGGCTCTATGGCCAGCTCTGTCAGCTGACGATTGACCCCTGGCCGCAGAGCCTGTGCCGCGCGCGCGCGCCGGCTGTCGAGGCCTGGGTTCAGACGCTCAATGATGGCAGCGGCATTGACGGCGAATGGGATTCCGGACCGGCTGCGGATCTGCGGTCCGGCCTGCTCGAGATGATCGGGCAGGAATATCTGCCCTTCTTGCAGGCCAATGCCGATGCCGTGATGGCGGGTCAGGAAGAATTCCAGGTGATCATTCGGGGTTTGCCGTATTCCCAAGCCGTGTTCGCCTATCAAAGCAAGTGTCTGGCCGAGACTCGGCGGCGCTGGGCAGACCTGTCGGAAAGCGCGCAGTCCGATCTGCATGCTGCACTCGAGCACAGCGGCTGCCTGGACTATATGCGTTAAAGCGCGCCGCAACTTCAGGCCGCGTACTTTGCCCGGTGGACCTTGGTCTATGGCCTGTCATTGACCGCTTTCACCGCGCTGTTGCGGGCTCTGATCGATTATCCGGGTTTTGGCGCCGCATGCCGCGGAATGCTCACCGGGCAGGGCTTGTGGCTTCGTCAAACGGTGGCCCTGGCCGGTCGCGACCTGGAGCTGGCTCGCTCGCAGTTGCGCATGTTGGCCCAGTTGCTGGCGATCCGAGCCTGTCTGGACATCCCTTCTGCGCCGATGATGGCGCGCCGGGCGCTGGAACTGCTGGCTGAGCCCATCGCGGTAGCCGGGCGGAATGTCGGGGCCGCGGCGAGCATTGGCATTGCCGTGTTCCCCGACGACGCGGACAACCCTTCGGAACTGCTGAAGGCCGCCGACGCGGCCATGTGCGCAGCCAAAGGGCTGGGTCGCCGGCGTATCGCTTTGCCTTCGCCGGAACTGCCCCGGCGCGCGGCAGACCGGTTCAGGCTGGAACAGGAGTTGCGGCAGGCTCTGAGGCGCGACGAACGGGAAATCTACGACCAAGCGCAGGTGGCCATGGCGAGCCGCCGCGTTGTGGGTGTTGAGGCGCTGCCGCGCTCGAATCTATCTGCGCGAGGTCTGCTGCCGGCTGCGGACTTTATCCGGGTTGCCGAGGACTCCGGCCCGATCCATGAGATCGGTCGCTGGGTGCTGCGGCGCGCGGTTGAACAGGTAGGGCTTGGGTTGAGCGCGGTCTGCCGAAGCTGCGCCTGGCGGTGAATCCGTCGGGAAATCAACTCGCCGATCATCAGCGTCTCGACATGGTTCGCGACTTGCTTATGCGGCGCGAAACTGAGCACGAGTCCCTGCTGTTGGAGCTGGAAGTCGCTGAACCCGTGCAGTTGTCCCGGCCATCCTGGGTCGATGCGCTGACCCGTTTTATGATCTGGGCGTGCAATTGGCCATTGATGATTTTTGCACCGGTGACGCCTCGCTGGAGCAGCTCAAGCAGCAGCCGGTTTCGCGGCTCAAGATTGCCCAGTCTTCTGTGCGTGGCATCCCCGGCAGCACCGACG
>JBFIIN010000472.1:0-2280 GCA_041601225.1 Oceanococcus sp. | reverse complement strand
TGCGGGTCCTTGGCCGGATCCACGAATTCCAGGGCGATGCTTGGACGCGCCCGCTGATAGGGTGCGATCCGCGCCGCGACTTCGCGTTTGACCTCGGCGTTGGGAAACACGAAGGCGGTAAAGCGAATCGGCTCGGGCAGGGTCTCCAGCAGTTTGCGGCTGTCGGCGGTCAGCGTATTGCGGTTGCCCGCAGTCCAATCGGCTTCCCAGACGCGCTGGGTCGAGACATAGGCTGCGACGCCAAGTGCGGCCAGCCACAGGGCCACCGTGAGACCGCGCTGAATCAACAAACTGGGCTTCATGCGCTGCGCTCCCATTCGAAGCGCTGCACGGTCAGGCCCAGAAAGGCCAGGCTGAACAGCAGGTAGAACAGCACGTCGGTGCTGTCAAACAGCCCGCGGCGCAGATTGTCGAAATGGCTGAGCAAGGACATGTAATCGGCCAGCGGGGCGAACCAGCCGTCGCCGGCCGACAGGACCTGGGTGAGCCAGAGCAGCATCAGCAGGCCAAAACCGCCGACCGCGGCGATGACCGGCTGGGCCGTGAGCGCGGATACGAACAAGCCCGCGGACGCAAAGGCGGCCATCATCAGGAACAGCCCCAGCAAGCCAGCGGCAATGCGGCCCAGGTCGAGATCCGTGCCCAATAGCAGGGACAAGGGCATGGCGCCGATCAGCGCCAGCATGACGCTCAAGAAGCCCAGCAAACCCAGGAATTTGCCCAGTACCAGATCAATCAGACTGACCGGCGAGGCCAATAACAATTCCAGACTGCCGCTGGCGCGCTCTTCAGCGAAGCTGCGCATGGTCAAGAGCGGGATGACCATGAGCAAGACGATGGTCGAGAAGCCGAACAGGCCACCGCCGATGTAGTCGGCGACGCCGGCGTTGCCACCCAGGCCGGTCTGGCTCAGCGCAAATTCGGCCAGCAGCAGCCAGAACACCACGCCGAGAATCAGTTGGACCATGGCCAGGCAGGCCCAGGCCAGGGGCGAAACGAAATAGCGTCGCAGCTCGTGGGCGGCGATGGTGAGGCTGGCAATCATGCGGCTTCCCGGGCTGCGGTGTCGGAATTGGTCAGGGCCACAAATACATCCTCCAGGCTGCGCCGTTCACTGCGCAGCTCGCGCAGGCCCCAATCAGCCTGTACGGCTTGCTGGACGAGGGCGTCGCGCGGGTCGCAGCCGGCCTCCGGGGTCAATTGAAAACAGCCGGGTTCCAGTGCGCTGACACTGGCGACTCCGGCCAGCAGGGCCAGTTCGGAAAGTGCGGGTGGGCGGGCCAATTCAATCCGCAGGGTGGGGTCAGGCTGCTGCAGCTCGGCCAGTTTCGCGCTGAACACTTCGCGGCCAGCGGCCACGATCATTACCCGCGAACAGACCGCTTGAATCTCGGGCAGGATGTGGCTGGACAGGATAATGCCGTGGTTTTCCGCCAGCCTGGCGATCAGGCTTCGAATTTCCCGGATCTGATTGGGATCCAGGCCGACCGTGGGCTCGTCAAGAATGATCAGCGGTGGCTTGTGCACGATGGCCTGCGCCAGCCCTACCCGCTGCTGGAAACCCTTCGATAAACTGCCGATGACCTGGCGCGAGACCTCGTCCAGGCCGCAGGCGGTCTTGGCTGCGGCCACGGCTGCTCGGCAATCCTTGCGCGCGATGCCATGGATGCGGGCGCAGAACTCCAGAAATTCATCGACGCTGAGTTCGCGGTGCAGTGGTGGTGTTTCGGGCAGATAGCCCAGCAAACGCTTGGCCGCGCGCGGGTCGTCGGCCAGATCGATGCCGCCAATCTTCACCTGGCCGCGGCTGGGTGCCAGACTACCGACCAGCATGCGCAGCGTGGTGGTCTTGCCGGCCCCGTTGGGGCCAAGCAGGCCCAGCACTTCGCCGCGCTGCAGCGCCAGGCTGATACCGTCTACGGCCAGATGCGGGCCATAGCGGCGCGACAGATCATTGGCGGCAACGAGTATCTCGTCATTCATGGGATATTTGAAAATTCTTTATAAGCTGCGGCGCGCATTGTAGCGGCGCAGGACGGGCTCACAAGACCGCAGGGATAAGCATGAGTTCCGCACAGTGGGAATTCTGGATCGATCGAGGGGGCACCTTCACCGATATCATCGGTCGGCGACCTGATGGCCGGCTCCTCACAGCCAAGCTGTTATCGGCCAGTCCGGGGCAGTATGCCGACGCGGCGGTCGCCGGCATAGGGCGGCTGCTGGGCCTGGCTCCAGCGCGACGGAAGCTGGGGGTGGAGCAACGCCGGCCTGGTCACCGAC
>JBFIIN010000471.1:0-2297 GCA_041601225.1 Oceanococcus sp. | reverse complement strand
CCGCAGGCGCTGAGGGCGAGCAGGCACAGTGTGGGAATGATGGACTTTGCGAACATGGCGGGCTCAAGTGGTGGTGGAACTCTGACAAATGGTTTAAAGCAAGAATGGAACCACGGCCTTGCGCCGGGCAGGATAGCGGTCGCCAAATTTTTCGATATACCAGCGATGGGCATTGAAACCCTGCGCCAGGAGCGGCAGCCCGACCCAGGTCGCATAGACCAGGCCCATTAGAGACCAGGACATGATGGCAAAGCCGATCCACTCCAGGATTTCACCAAAATAATTCGGGCAACTTACCCAGCGGAACAGGCCGCCCTGCGGAATCTTGTAACCGGTTTCACCAGGCTTTCGCAGGCGCATCAGGATGTTGTCCGAACCGATATTGATGAGCATGCCAATGCCGAACAGGGCCATGCCCAAGACAAAGCGTGGATCCCACAGCCACTCCGGTGGATAGTCGTGCAGAGCGCCAAAGTAGTAGCCGATGAGATAGCCGTTGACGGCGTAGAAAATCATCGAAAACAGCATGATCATCACCGGCATGCGCTTGTCCTGGACCTTGATGCGGTACGGAAAGATCAGCGCCCGATTGGTGTAATGCACAACAAACACGGCGATAAATACGCTCGACACCGTGAGACCACCACCAGCGGCTACATAGAAGTACAGCACAGTGATCAGGACCGGGATTTCCTGGATGATCCAGCCGGCCCGCTTGTTGATTGTGCCCAGTGCGGCCAGTGAAGCGTTGTCCCGTCGGCCGCTCATGGGCATCATTCCGCTCCGCCATAAACTCAGCGCGGAGATCACGCCCAGCGCGCCCCAGATCCAGAGGATCAGGGTGAATTGCCCGGTTGACAGGGTCAGCAGCGTGTTCATGGTCGGGCGGGTTCGTGTTCCTGGGAATGCCGCTATGGTGCCTCAAAAGGGCAGGCCATCGCATGGGCCGTGTCGGGTCCGGCACGGCTTGGCCACGGTGCGCTGAGGGTCTATCCAGCGCGCAGGCCCCGGATGGGCAGGCTCGCCTTTATAGGCCAGGCGGGCGCGGGGTTTGGGACGATCAACTGATGCAATCAATCGGCGCTGACGGACGTCTTCCAGTCGCAGCGCGGAGACCGCAGGGCTACCGGCACGTCGCAGGTCGGACCCGGACGGTATCAGGCGCGCGTATGACTACGGGCGCCGGACATCCGCGCGGCGGGGTTCGGGGCTGGATCAGGAGATCTCGACCTTGCGGCTGCTGGTCTTCTCGATCTGGCTGCGCGGCAGGTGGAGCGTGAGCAAGCCATTTTTGGTCTGAGCGCGAATCTCATCAACGGCAACGTCGTCAGGGAGGCTGAATTGCCGCTGAAAATGCCCATAAAAGCGCTCTACCCGGTGTATCTTGGCCTCGGTCTCCTCGTGCTCGCTCTTGCGTTCGCCGGAGATCGTCAGCAGACCGTTCTCAATGCTGATGTCGATATCTTCTTTACTGACGCCGGGCAGTTCCGCCTTGACCAGATATTCCTTATCGGACTCGCTGATATCGACACTGGGCATCCAGTCGAACCCGGCGCTCGCGCTGCCGAATCCGCCAGGCCGGGCCAGCGGCCGCCCAAAGCGATTCAGCAGGGCATCCATCTCCCGCAGGGGATTCCATGAGTTGAGTTCCATCGCTTTTCTCCTGGTGAATTCCGTAGCGCCCCCTATGGAAAATTGTCGAATGCGCTGGCGATTTCATCATTGATCCAGGTCAACTTGCCCATAAGCTGCGGCTCCATCAGGGCGACTCACGTGGGGTTTGTGGCACCGGGCTGTCGGCGCTGCTGGCAGGGCCTGGGCGCCACGTCGGTGCGCTGGCGCAAGCTCCGGCCCCGGAGCCTGGTGGAAGCGGGTCGCTCGGTGACGGAGCTCCGCCTGGATGGTCTGGCTGACCGCTGGTGGCGCGCCGAACTGATACAGGGTGCCGAAGCGCTGGGCACCCGGCCGCTGCGCACGCGGCTGGCTCATGTGGCCCAGCAACTGCGGTTTCTGGCGCAGGGCCCTGGCCCGTTTCTGCTGGCCTGTGGAAGTCGCCGGGTCGATCCGGCCTCCCCGCTGGGCCGTTGGGCGCTGCCCCTTCAGTCCGTTGCGGTCAGCGCGAACGAGACACAGATTCTGGGTGGAGCAGGGAATCTGCAGCCGGCGCCCGATCCCGGCCGGCCTAGGCTTTATCTGCTCTGGACCGTCATCGGGCTGGCAGGTCTGCTGTTTGTTGGCATGGCACTGGGGGTGCTGCGCCGACTCCGGCAGGCAGCCGATCCGAATAACTGAACTGT
>JBFIIN010000470.1:0-2313 GCA_041601225.1 Oceanococcus sp. | reverse complement strand
GCGCTGAAAATTGATGTGGGTGCGCGAGAACTGCGGAGTGATGTAGTTCACGTAATCGGGCATGCGCCGGAGGATGGTTTTTGACACATCTTCAGCCGTGTGGCCGCGCTCTTCGATATCGCGCCGGATCTTCTGGGTCCATTCCAGATTGATGGTCGGAGTCATGCCGATCAACAGGTCCACATACTGGGCGACATCGACTTCGTCGGTGACCACCCCACCATGCAGGCCCTCGTAGAACAGGACATCTGTATCGGCGGGCAGGTCGGCCCAGGGCGTGAAGGTCCCTACCGGCAAGCCGGCGACCTTGGCTTCGTCCTCGGTATGGAGATAGCGACGGCTCTGGCCCATGCCGGCATCGCCGTAACTTCTGAATAGCTCCTCAAGCTTGTCCAGGTGATTTGCGGGCGGGCCAAAATGGCTGAAATTTTCGCCGCGGATCTTGGCGCGCTGGATTCCGGCAAGCATCTGTTCCCTGTCGTAACTGTGGAAGCTGTCGCCTTCGACAAAGGCTGCCTTCTGACGCAGGGCGCGGAACATCACCTCAAATGCCCGGCGGGCGGTTGACGTGCCCGCGCCGGATGAGCCGGTAACGGCGATTATAGGATGAAGCTGGGACATCAGCGGCGGCGGTATTCGAGGTCGCGGATCACGTGGCCCAGGCGCTCGGCGCGGCGCTCAAAGCGGGTCTTGACCCGTTCACAGCGCGGCGCATAGCCGCCGGCCGGCATCTGGTTCTCAAATTCGGGGTGTGCGTTGAGCACGGTGAGCATCTGCACGGCGTAGTTCTCCCAATCTGTTGCCAGCAGCAAGCGCCCGCCGGGGCGCAGAACCCGCGCAACCAGGTCCATGATGTTGTCCCTCACCAGCCGGCGTTTGTGGTGGCGCTTCTTCGGCCAGGGGTCGGGAAAGAAGATTTGTACCACATCCGCCGCGCCAGGCGGCAGGGCGCTGGGCATGAATTCCATGGCGTCCTTGGTACTGACGCGAACATTGTTCAGACCGGCCGCGTCCACCTGCTGCAGCAGTGCGCCCACGCCGGGACGATGCACTTCCAGGCCCAGAAAATCCTGCTCCGGATGGGCCAGGGCCTGGGCGAATACATTGTCGCCATTGCCAAAGCCGATTTCGATCACCAGCGGTGCGACCCGGCCAAATACCGCGACCGGGGCAATGGGCTGAGGCTGATCCGGCCATGCAAACCGTGGCAATTGCTCTGCCAAAGCCCGTTGCTGCGCAGGTGTTATGCGTCCCTCACGCCGGACGAAGCTGCGCAGTGGACGCAGGGCTTGATGCGGCATCAAGCGATCAAATCCGTGACCGGAGAGGAGGCCGAGGCAAAGCGCCGACGGGGCATCCGTCCCGCCAGAAAGGCCTTGCGGCCCGCGTCTATTGCCAGGCGCATCGCTTCAGCCATCAGTACGGGATCGCGCGCTTCGGCGATTGCCGTGTTCATCAGCACGCCATCGCAGCCCAGTTCCATCGCAATGGCGGCATCCGAGGCCGTGCCAACCCCGGCATCAACCAGGATGGGCACGCGCGCGTTTTCGATAATGGTGAGGAGGTTGTATTTGTTTTGTATGCCCAGGCCCGATCCAATTGGCGCTGCCAGTGGCATCACCGCGGCACAGCCCATCTCCTCCAGGCGTTTGGCGATGATGGGATCGTCGCTGGTATAGACCATGACGTCGAAACCATCGTTTACCAGTTCGGCGGCGGCTTGCAGGGTCGCGGGAACATCGGGAAACAAAGTCTTCTGGTCACCCAACACCTCCAGTTTGACCAGATTCGCGCCGTCCAGCAGCTCACGCGACAGACGACAGGTGCGTACCGCATCGGCCGCCGTATAGCAGCCCGCAGTATTGGGCAGGATGGTGTACTGCTGCGGGGAAATCACATCGAGCAAATTGGGTTCGTCGGGATTCTGGCCGATATTGGTGCGGCGAATGGCGACCGTGACAATCTCGGCTCCGCTGGCCGCGATCGCGGCGCCTGTTTCGTCCAGATCCCGGTATTTACCGGTGCCAACCAGCAGACGGGACTGAAAATTTCGACCTGCGACCTGCAGGATATCGGTTTGAATTTGGGCGGCGGACACGATGATTCGTCTTATCGAAGTGGGGACGCAATGCTACAGCTTTGGAATCCGCCCCGCGATTTCGGGCACGGCTGGACTGTCGCTGGCCTGAGGTTCTTGCGGGGTCTGCCAGGTCATCGCACCGACCAAGCAGTCTGTCGGACTTACCATGATCTACTGCGATTTCCGCTCCGCGGTCGCTTGCTACGCGCTTCCTCGTCAAATAGTTCGCCTAT
>JBFIIN010000469.1:0-2327 GCA_041601225.1 Oceanococcus sp. | reverse complement strand
GGCACCAACCCCTGCGGATTATGGCTGAGATAGGCGGCGCCATGCTGCTCCCCGCTATCTTCGTCAATGTATACGGCCTCATGCGGAATGCTCTTGTAATTCAGGGCAATTCGCACCCGATGAGCCGACACGCTGCGGTAGTAGGTAAACAATCTGAGCATCAGCACTCCCGGTTTGTAATTCCGCGTCTAAGTGGGCATTGACCAAAGCCAAGCCGCGCCACGCACCCCACTTGAATCCCCGTATTGCGCCGGCACCAGTCGCGTGTTCACTTGATCGGAAAACACCCATTGCGCCCACAAATGCGGCACGGTTTCATACCATAATCCAATTCCGGACACGCCGCCGCCCAATACGATCACCTCCGGATCGAGGATATTGATGATCAGTGCCAGCGAACGCGCCAGGCGGTCGGCATACCGCGTGAGACTCGCACGCGCCGCAACGCTGCCAGCCGCGGCCTGCGCCGCGATATCCTCCGCGCTACAGTCCTGCCCGCCGCTGCGGCGGTGGTCAGCCGACAAGCCCGGACCCGACAACCAGGTTTCAATGCAGTCGTCATGCCCACACCAGCAGTGATTTCTGCCCAACTCCCCGCTCTGTATCCAGGGCAAGGGCGCATGTCCCCACTCCCCGGCGATCGCATTTGGACCGCGCAGCAGAAGCCCCCGGCTGACGATGCCGCCGCCCACGCCGGTACCCAGAATCGCAGCAAATACCGTGCCGGCCTTGGCTCCCGCCCCATCAGCCGCCTCGGATAAGGCCAGACAGTCGGCATCGTTTGCCAGGCGCAGCGGACGGCGCAGCAAGTTTTCCAGATCCCGCTGCAACGCCTTCCCGTTGAGGCAGGCCGAATTCGCATTCCTGTGCAATCCGGTAAACGGTGACGCGGCCCCGGGCGTGCAGATGCCCACCGGCAACTGACCCGGGCCGATGCGAGTCTCCAGGCTCTGCACCAGATCGCGGATGGCCCGCAGCGTGGCCGGGTAGTCAGCAGACGGTGTCGCCACGCGCTGACGCACGCGAACCCGCGCTTCGCGGTCCAATACGGCGCCTTCGATCTTGGTGCCACCCAAATCGATACCGATACTCATCCCGCTTTCGGTCATCACCAACCCGCGCTGATTCCGCTGACCCAATTCGCAAAGCTTAACCTGATCCGGCCGGCTCGCAATCCGGTGGAACGCCCACCAGCGCGACGCCGCAGGAGAGCCGAAATCGACCAGGGTCACTGCTATACTGCGCCGCATCATCTGGCCGGTGCTGGGATATTCTATGGGATTTTTGAGTGGCAAGAAGGCGCTGATCACCGGCATTGCCAGCGAGCGTTCGATCGCCTGGGGCATTGCCCGCAGCATGCACCGGGAGGGCGCTGAACTGGCTTACACCTTTCAGGGCGACAAGCTGCGCAGCCGGGTTGCCGCCTGTGCCGAGCAGACCGGCTCGGATACCGTTCTGGAATGCGATGTGGCCAGCGATGACTCGATCAATGCCCTCGCCGACGCCTTGCGCTCCCGGTGGGACGGCCTCGACATTCTGGTGCATTCCATCGGCTTTGCGCCCCGGGAACTGCTGCAAGGCGGCTATCTGGCGTCGGTCACCCGCGCTGGCTTCGCCACCGCCCATGACATCAGTGCCTACAGCTTCGCGGCGCTGGCCAAAGCCCTGCTGCCCCTGATGGCGGGCCGTGACGCAAGCATGCTGACGTTGAGCTATCTCGGCGCAGTGCGGGCCGTACCCATGTACAACGTGATGGGACCCGCCAAGGCCAGCCTGGAGGCCAATGTGCGTTACATGGCGGCCGAACTGGGCGCCCAGGGCATCCGCGTCAACGCCATTTCAGCCGGCCCCATCAAAACCCTCGCGGCCGCAGGGATACGTGGCTTCCGCGAGATGCTGGGCAGCGCCGCCCAGACCTCCGCCCTGAAACGCAATGTGACGACCGAGGAAGTTGGCAATGCGGCCGCCTTTTTGTGTTCAGACCTCGCCTCAGGAATTACCGGCGAAATTCTTTACGTTGACGCCGGTTTCAGCATCCAGGGTCTGGCGGCCGGAGCCTGAAGCGCCCGCGGCGTTCAGAAACTTTCGCGCAAAATCTCGATTTCGGTTTGTGCTTTGAGCGCGGCCTGCAGGGCTGCGAATTCGCGGCTGGCGACACTACCGACGGTACTGCTTTTCAGCCGTTCCCTTTCATCTGCGCTGGCCTGCGCCCAATCGCCGTCAACCACCGACACCAGACGGATTACGGCCTGATCGCCGCCGGCCAGACTGGCCCGACTGTAGGTAGCCTGATCAGCTTGCGGGCGGGACAAATTGAACACGGCGCT
>JBFIIN010000468.1:0-2350 GCA_041601225.1 Oceanococcus sp. | reverse complement strand
CGCATATCAGATTGATCCACCGTCGCAGCAAGCCTGTCGTGTCCTGTTCCAAGTGCACACAAACACATGCAGAAAATGACAGTAGTTGACAGGTCAATCCATATCAGGAGTGTGGGCGGCAGAAACGCAATGGCCTGCGACCGCTCGAATTTTCCGATCCTTCGCGTTAAATAGCACGACTATTCGCCTCGAAGGATCGAAAAATTCGCTCCGAAACCGCCTTGTCTCGGCTCATCGGTTCCTACCGCCCACGCTCCTAGCCCGAGCTGTTCGTGCACAGGACCGTGTCCAGTCTGGGCCTGCATTTCGCCGGCAAGCCTTGCATAATCCGCCTCGCCCGGGTGGCGCAGCCGCAAACCGCCCACCACGCTGACCCGACGACCAGGAACCCTGCATGAAACCGACCCGCAGCGCAGACGCCATCATTCTCGAGCCTGACGGTGCAGCCGACGCCGCTGTGATCTGGCTGCACGGTCTGGGGGCCGACGGCAATGATTTCCTGCCCATCGTACCGGAGCTGAATTTACCACCGGAGCACCGCATCCGTTTCATCTTTCCCCATGCCCCCATGCGTCCCGTGACCATCAACAACGGCATGAGCATGCGCGCCTGGTTCGACATTCTCAGCCTGGAAAAGCTGTCCGTGCAGGACGAAGCCGGCATACGCGAATCCCAGGCCCGGATCGAACGCTATCTGAGCGCCCAGCTGGCCGGCGGCATCAACGCCGGTCGCATCGTGCTGGCTGGCTTCTCGCAGGGTGGGGCGATCGCGCTGCACACCGCGCTGCGCTACCCCTTGCCGCTGGCCGGCGTGCTGGCCCTGTCGACCTATCTGCCGCTGCACGAATCCTTTGTACAGGAACGCCACACGGCCAATGCCGACACCCCCATTCTCATGTGTCACGGCAACGCGGACCCGGTGCTGCCCCTGGCCCTGGGTGCGTGGAGCCGTGATTTGCTCATCGCTCAGGGTTACCCTTTGCGCTGGGAGGAATACCCCATGCAACATCAGGTTTGCGGGCCGCAGATCGCCCATATCAGTGAATGGTTGCAGCAGCGCCTGAGCATCAAGCAGGCCGCATAGGCTTAAAGTGCTGTCATGGAGCGGCCACCGTTTGGCATTGGCCGGCGGCTTGAGCGGACCCCGCAGCGCATTTACAGGCTGACCATATTCCGTGCAGGATTAACGGTTGCACAGCCCCCGCGGAGAGATCTTGATGAAGCAGCTTCAAGCCAAGCGCACTTATCTATCCGGAGACGCACGGCGCAAGGCCATCGTGGCGGCGGCGTCCGACATCGTGGAGAGTTGCGGTTGGGAGAAGCTCAGCATGAGCGCGGTGGCCAAGGCCGGCGGCACCAGCCGGCAGCTCCTCTACCAGCACTTTCCCTCGCTGGACGATCTGATGCTCGATACGGCTACGCTGATTTTCCAGCGCACCTATATGGAGACTCGCAAGGTCATTGCCGGCCGCAGCGAAGACGACATCCTTGCGGTAATGGCACAGGCACAACTGGTGTCATTGGAATTGCCACCCGGTCGGGCGCGGGCTTTAGCCGAAATCGTGACCTCCCGCTACGCACCCGATCATCCGCTGCACGCATTTTCTCAGCGCGTCCGTCATCTGATTACCAACCTCTGGTATCCCGCGATCATGGAGCGTTTGGGTCTCGACGAGAAGAATGCCAAAGCAATGGCCTGGATGCTGGTGATGGCCTTCTGGGGCGGCCAGCGGCTGATGGCGGAAGGCGAACTGAACAAGGCCGAAGTTGTGAGCAATCTCAACTG
Organism: Oceanococcus sp.; assembly: GCA_041601225.1. Classification (GTDB taxonomy): domain Bacteria; phylum Pseudomonadota; class Gammaproteobacteria; order Nevskiales; family Oceanococcaceae; genus JBFIIN01. The sequence continues at coordinate 564 of JBFIIN010000468.1, read as the reverse complement.
GCTGATCGATACGCTGCTCGCCGGGGTGGGCGACGGTGGCAGCAACAATAAATAATTACATGGTGTAAAGTATCCTGAGAATTGGCTGCGCAGGCACCGCCGCCAAGGCTGACATATGCAATGTCGGCTTACGCTTGTCGGGGGACAACGATGCGCACGAATCCAAAAGCCTTTCCCATCCTTGAATTTGGCAGTCTGTCCAAAAGTTTCCAGACCGGACTACGACCGACCCTCATCATCCTGGGTATTCTGATCCATGCCTGGCCGGCGCTCGGACTGGCTGCGAACGAAGAACTACGCGGCCCAGTTGGTGTGAATGACGACTGGCTGGCCGCGGTCAAGCGCAACATCGCCGCCGCGGAATACAACATCAATGACGGCGCCCGGGGCTTATCGGCCCCCAACCGGGCCCACAATCTGCGCAGCACTTTTGCCGATCAGGGTGTGCAACTGCAGGATCGGGTAGCCGAAACGGAGCTGCTCACTTTGAAGTTCGTCGGCTTGGCCCGCGATGGTCGGATCCAAACGCCGCAAAGCGGTCCCTGGCGCAATTCCGACAACCGG
>JBFIIN010000467.1:0-2358 GCA_041601225.1 Oceanococcus sp. | reverse complement strand
TGGGCCTGATGGCGGGCTTGGAGCCATCGCGCGACCGACAGCTTGAATAAGGGCAGTCTGGAAAAGGCGGTCAGGCCAAAAAAAACCGGCCGGGTCGCATCGTCGACCCGGCCGGTTGCGTATTCAGGCCTTTGGAGGTGGCGCCGATTTAAGCTAGTTAGTGGTCGGCATGATCACCACAGGTGTGCGTGGGCCTTCATATCCTCGCATGGTGCCAGTGATTGGGTCCGGACCGACTAGCGCGCTGGGCGTGTCAAGCGCGTCGGCGACCGGCGCAAACCGGGCGCCGCCAACACCGGGCGCCGATCCGCTCGCGCTAAGCAGCAGGTCCTTGGGCAGGAAGAAATAGCTGCCGCGGTTGTCATCTGAGTTGTCGGCACCGGTGCCGGGCCCGCAATCCGGGTAGTTGTCGTTCAGCACCACGGTATAGACGCCGCCCAGAAAGCCGCTGGGAAGCTTGAGCGCGGCGCGGTATTGACCATTTCTGACATGCCGGAAAGGCTGGTCGGGAAGGCGCCCGACATACAGATGATTGCCAGTGATGTGATCGAAAAACGCGACATTCAAAATGCCCTCATAACCGTTATGCTGGCCGCCCGGCTGATCGTATTCGGGGTCGACCGCATAATTTCCCGTGCGTTCACCCCAGCTGCCGTCCGCCTGCTCACGACCGTCAAAGAATGGCGTGACAGTAACGACAATCTTGTTGTTCGCATCGGGAACCAGGATTACCGCACCGTCACCGGCAACCGTAACATCTGATTGTGGGAAGCGTATCAGGCCGGTGAAGCCGTCGCCCAGAGCTGCTGGCGGCGTCTGGGATTCAAGGCTAAAGTCCTGAAAACGTTCCGAAAGTGCGGCTTCGTTGACGTACTCATTATCGAGCCACATGCTCTGTCCGACATCGTCGGCATTGATTCTCAGAATGTCGATAAAGTAATCCGGGCTCCAGCTACTGGCGTGGTCGTGCAATTGCGTCAGGCTCAGCCCCGTGGCCCCTCCGAACGACCAGCTGGTGTCCGTTCCATCCACAAAGTCAACGACATGCCATCGATCCGACTGACAGGCGCCCGAATCCCATCGTCCAACAGCATGCTGCGTTATGCCCGCCGCATTCTTCAGCAGCAAGACGAAGCGTGGCGAACCGGCCCCGCATACTGAGCCCTGATCGTAGAGAACGGTAAACTGCAAGCGATCCAGATCGGCAACCTGCAGGTTGACCTGCGGGAAAAAGCTCGTTGACATGAAGTCAATCTGCTCTGTGCGAGTGGCTGGCGAGAACTCCATAGCCTCACCCATGCCAGGATCCTTGAACGGGCGCGGCGCAACATTCCAGCGCACATTGCGGCTTTCAAAGAACCCAAGCGTGGGCTCCGCCGTCATATCGATGTCCGGGAGCAATGCATTGGCTTGCATGTCTTGAATCCGCTCGGCCAATACTGCTTCGTTGATCGCAAAATTGTCGAACCATGCCTCGTTGCCGCCGGAATCAAACTGCAACCGAATCGCCGAAATTCGATAGGCGCCGAAATGATTTGCTGCGGCTTGCATCGCGGCCAAACGGGGGCCCGTAGCCGCGCCACCTACCGCCGGGGCCTCCCAGAATGTTGTGGAGTCGGCGATAAAATCCAGGTCCAGCCATTGCTCGGGCACGCAAGCACCATTCCAGTGTGCGTAGACAAACTGATTGGCCTGCTTGTCAAGATCGCTGGAGAATTCCAGATCCTCGAGTTCGAATTGAATTCGCGGCGAACCTCCCCCACAGGCCGACCCCTGGGGCACGAACATATCGAGTCCGAGCTGCGTAATGCCGGTCAGATCGATGTTGTTCTGTACAAAATAGCTCGCCGACATGAATGATGGGCCGGTAGCGACGCTGTACGGTGAATAATGCATGGACTCGAGGTCTTGATCCTCAAGCAGCCGCAAAATTGGAAACGGTGACGACCCCCAACGAATGTTCCGCGACTGAAAAAAACCGAGCATGGGATTGGTGGAAATCGGCAGCGTGGTATCGGGCTACGCCGCGGTTGGCGTCATATCCTGGATTCGCTCGGACAGAGCCATCGTATTGACGACAAAATCATCGATCCAGAAATTCGGAGCCGAATTCTCGTACTGGATTCGCACCGCATAAATTCGATAATCCAAGCCGAGGGCATTGGCCGCGTCCAAATGGGCTCCGCGCTGATCCCCAAACCGGAGTGCTGAGCAACCTGCGCAGCTCAGGTTCGTGGCATCCCAGTGAGCTGAGGTTCCGGTGTAGTCCAGCTTCGTCCACTCCCGCTCGGCCGGGCAGGTGGTGCTATTTTGCCTGGCATAGACAAAGCGCTTGCTTGCGGCATCCAGCGCGACATT
>JBFIIN010000466.1:0-2372 GCA_041601225.1 Oceanococcus sp. | reverse complement strand
GCTGGCGCTGGTGGTCGGCGGCAGCGGCATGGGTAAGACGCTCCAGCCGTGCGCACTGCGCATGGACAAAACGCGCCAGGTCGGGGGGATGCGGGACGCGCCAGATGAAGCCGGGCGCCAAAAGCCAGCGCATTTGCTCATCCAGATCGGCGTGGGTCGCAGCGGACATGGCGCCGGCTGTCTGGCGGGCCCGGCGCAGCGCGGCCCAGGCTGTGGCGAGGTCCCGGACTGCGGACCATAACTCCCGGGCACGGGTTTTCATGGCTTCGGATTGCTGGTCCAGCGCCAGCCGAAACGTCGCTTCGTCGCGGATGTCGGCGCTGCCGATCTGGTATTCGTCGATGGCGCGCATTACGCAATCCCAGGCCGCATCATCGGCACTGCCCGCCGGGGGGGCGCAGGCCCGGATCAGCGCGAGTTCCGCGGCCTCGGGTTGCGGCAAGGCCGCAAGGACTAAGCGGCTCTGCTTGTAGTCCGCCAGATTGCGAACCAGCAGCTTCAGCTCAGAGCTTTGCACACAGGCGAACAGGCGCCGCAGGCCCGCGCGGTGCTCGGCACGGGCCTGTTCCGGGTCATCAAACAGGCGCAGGCCTGCCGCCTCGCCCTGGTCGACCAGACCGGGAAAGCCCTCAGCGCCATGGCGACCCAGCACGATCTGTGCGGGCAGGGTGCCAACGCACCAGTCCCGCAATCCGTCCCTGTTCCATTGTCCCGCATGCAGGTTTTCAAATTCCTGCTCGGCGTGCCCGCCATGCCCCCTCTGCAACTGTTCCAAATTGCGGCCACTGACGACTTCAAAACCCTGCTCATCGACCACCACGAAGCGCATCAGTAAATTATCAGGCAACTGCACGCTGGCCACAGCTTCGGTGCCCGGACCGCGACCGCTTAATCGGTGCAGGGCGTGGTCCAGGCTCACGAACAGCGATCCCCGTCCCGGATTTAGGTGTGGCTGGCAACGCCTGGCGTAATCGCCAACCGGCACATAGACTCGACGCAGGCTCTTGGGCAGGCCGCGCAACAGGGCTTCGATCTTGAGCTCCAGCAAGCCAGGCACCAGCCATTCGAAGAGCTCGGGGCGTAACTGGTTGAGCCGGGTCAGCGGTATCCGCACACTGACACCGTCATCAGCGCTGCCCGGCGCAAAGCAATAGCTCAGCGGATAGCAGTGCTCACCCAGTTGCAGAGAATTTGGAAAGGCTGTTCGGTCGGCGTTTTCGTTGCTGGCCCGAAGATCGCTTTCGGCCATGAACAGGCAATCGTCAGCCTGACTCCGCAGCCAGCCCAGAAATTGTTTGCGGCTGTGAATTCGTTGCGGAATCCGCTGGGCGTACCAGGCGCCTATCGCTTCCTCATCCCGCACGATGCTGCGTCTGCGCAACCGGGCCTGTTCCTCTTCCAGCTCCTCGCCCAGCCGGTTGTTGGCGCGCAGGAACTCCGGAAGCGGCCCGGAACCCCAATCGCCAAGGACCAGCGCATGCTGGATAAAGAGCCTGTGTGCGGCCTCAGGATCATCCCGCGCGAGCGACACGCGCCGCCCGGTGATCAACGGCAGGCCGAACAGGGAAACCTTCTCCAGCGCCATCACCCGGCCGGCTCCAGCATCCCAAAAGGGCTCGAGGGTTTCGCGCTTGACCAGATGTCGGGCGGCGGCTTCGATCCACTCGGGCTGTACCTGTGCAACGGTGCGGCCGTAGGTTCGTTGCGTCGCTGCGATTTCGGCCGCCATCAACCATTGCGGGCGTCGCTTGGCCAACGCGCTATCGGGGTGCACCCGCCAGCGCAGGCCCCGGGGGCCGGCATAATGACCTTCGCTGTCGTGCAGGCCGATGTGGTCGAGCAGCCCGCAGAGCAGTGCGCGGTGAATTTTGTCGAAGTCACCGTCAATCGCGCTCGGCACCCACTGCAGGGTCTGGCAGGCTGCACGCAGCTGACGGACCAGGTCGGCCCATTCGCGCATCCGGCGGTGGTGCAGATAATGTTTGTCGCACCACTCGCGAAAACCGCGTTTGCTCTGCTCCAGACGCTGCGCTCTGGCGGCATACCAGATGTTGAGCAGGGTCACGAAATCTGAGTTCCTGTCGCTGAAAGGCCGCTGTGCCTGGTCCGCCTGATTGCGGCTGGCAAAACTGCGGTCTCGCGGGTCCTGCATGCTGAGGATCGCGCACAGGATGAGTGCATGCCCAAGGCAGCCACTGTCCTGCGCGGCGTACAGAATTCGCCCCAGGCGCGGGTCCAGCGGCAGGCGCGCCAGCTGGCGTCCGAGCTCGGTCAGCCGGTGCTCGGAATCCAGCGCCTGGAGCTGAGTGAGGAGCCGCCGGGCGTCCGCCAGATACCTGCGCCGCGGTGCATCGATGAACGGGAAGTCCTCG
>JBFIIN010000465.1:0-2388 GCA_041601225.1 Oceanococcus sp. | reverse complement strand
CGGTGTCGAGCATGTCCTCGGCGCCGAGATCGACCGCCACGGCGCGAAAGCTGATGCCATGCTCCCTGGCCAGTTCGGCCCCCAATGTCTGCAGGCGCTCTTCGCGCCGGGCCGCCAGGACCAGATTCAGTCCGCGTGCGGCCAGCTGGCGCGCGAAGTGCTCGCCCAGACCGGCGGACGCGCCGCTGACGAACGCCCATGGACCATATTTTCTTCTGAAATCCGACATGTGTTGCCCCCAATGATTGTCTGGCGCTGCAATTTCGGTACTGTAACCTGCTTAGCGAACTGCACAGAACAGCCGATGAAAAATATTCTGTTGAGCCTTGCGGTCCTGGCTTTGAGCGCCTGCGGGGCCAAACCCTCGCCGGAGAGTTCCGCCGCGGCGCGAACCCAGGGCGACCGCGTGGCCCTGGCCGATTGGGAGCCGCTGCCGCCGGCGCCCGCGGTCAGCGCCGAAGTGCAGGCGGTGCGTGACACGATTCTGGGCCCTAATGCCACCGACCCCGGATTTGTGCGGGTCTGGTGGTTCGGGGTGTCCGGCTTTGTCGTCAGCATGGGCGGGCACCTGTTCCTGTTCGACGCCTGGGAACCGGTTGGGCTGCAGGCCGACTACGTACCCATTGGCCGGGATGAACTGGCGGCGATTCGCCCGGAAGCCATCCTGATCGGTCATGGCCATTTTGATCATGCCGCCGATGCCGGGTACATCGCCGGCCACAGCGGCGCCGTGGTCGTCGGTTCGGAGGAGATTTGCGGGGTTGCCAAGGACGATGCGGCGGCGGACGGGCGGGCCGACCAGTTTGTTTGTCTGATCACCGGAACCATGGACACGCCGCAGCCGGGCGTCATTCAATCGGTCAAACTCTGGGCCGACCTCCCCAAAGTCCAGGTGCTGCAGCATATCCATTCGGCGGCGACCGCCGAGCCCACGGATCCGGGGATGCCCTTTGTGCATATTCCCAATCTGCTGCCTTATCTGACCCACCTGAACACCGATCCGGCGGAATATCAGCGCTTTTTCGAATCTCTGGGCGATCCGCAGGGAGGGACCTGGGCTTACCATCTGCGCGTGGGTGCGTTCAGTCTGCTCTGGCACGATTCCACCGGCCCCATCAATAGCGGCGCGCATCCTTATTCCGGGGCCGTGCAGCTGGCCCTGAACAGTTTTCCGGATTGTGTGGACGTTCAGATCGGGGCCATCGTGGGTTTCAACCAACCCCTGTCGGGCTTGCGTGATCCACGGCTCTACGTGGAGCATGCGCACCCCAAGGTTTCGCTGCCCTCACATCATGATGCCTGGGCGCCGGTGGTGGGCGGTGGGGCGGCCGCTTACGAAAGCCAGTGGCGCGCGGAATTGGCCAGTCTGGACAATCCCCCCGAGCTGGATTATCTGAGCGATCCACAGGACTACATGGTGGCGCGCAGCTATCGCGTCGCCGACCCGCGCTGGGTGGCCCCAATGCCCGGTTCGCGGTGCGCCGCCGCGCCGTCCGGGAGCGATGCGGCCGCCGCGACCCGGCGCTTGGAGTCTGCACCTGAGGAACCGGCGGATTGAGATTCGGCGATTCCGAGTCCGATGAATCGCTCGGTGGTAGAGATCGGTTGTCGGGCAGGATCGGCAAATTCGGCCGAGCCCGCCGGGTTGCTACGGCGCGGACTCCTGGCTCAATTCAATCGGCCCCGCGCCTGGCAACTGGCTGACGAAATCCGCGCCCATCAGCAGGGACGGCGTGAGATAGCCTCCACTTTCCGGGGGATCGGTCAGCAGCTGTTCGACAATGGCCAGTGGCCCGGAAACCGTTACGTCGTAGGCATTCGGCGTTTCCAGCCGGGCCGTGCGCACGTCACCGGCGGCATTGCGGACCTCGCCCCAGATTTGCGCCCGCTGCATACCGCGTTGTTCTGCGGAGGGTCCACGTACCGTCTTTTCGATACGCGCCTTGAGCATGTTCTGCACGGTCTTGCGCCTGAAAAGAAACCGCAGGTAATTGCCGATGCGCATGGCGCGCAGAGTCCTGCGCGAGGCCGGCACATAAACCTCGATGTTCGTAATTCCGGTGGAATAGTAAGCCGTGGCGACGTCGCCCCACGGAATCGGGGTGGAGAGTCGCAGCCCGCTCCCATAGTCGATTTCGCGCACCCGCAAGCCGAAGGGTTCTTCAACGATCTTGCCGGCTTCGCGTATTTTGGTCCCTTCGGCCATGCCCTCCAGCGCGGTTTTCGCGGTGCCTGGCGACATTGCAGAGGCGCTGCTGAAGCCCAGCGCCAGGTGAGTGGCGTCAGGCAGGGCCTGGCTCAGCGTGCTGGCGACGCAATCGGTGGGAATCACGTCAAAGCCCACGCCTGGGCAGAGCACGATTCCTGCGGCGTCGGCGGCCTCATGCT
>JBFIIN010000464.1:0-2457 GCA_041601225.1 Oceanococcus sp. | reverse complement strand
GTAGATCTGCGCCCCACCCAGTTCGAGACTGAGCCGCCGGGCGTGATAAAGCGGGCTGGGACGACCCACGTATTCCGCCAGGTCCTGATCGAATTCGCCCTGGAACATCGGGTCCTGTCGGGCCTGGTCATAGGCCTGGGACAGTGCCCGCAGGGGCTCCATCAAGGTTTCGGCGACAAAGATCCCACCATAGGGGCCAAAATGACCCTGGTGATCTTCGCCCGCGTAATAAGCCGACAGCTGCTCAGCGGCGCTCGACACGCGCAATCTCCTGGAAAAAACGTTGTAGTTTATCGCGCGATTTGATTCCTGGGGCGGATTCCACCCCGCTGCTGACGTCCACGGCGTAGGGCTGCACCTGGGTTATGGCGGCAGCAACATTGTCCGGCGTCAGGCCGCCCGCCAGAATCCACGGCCGCGACATCTTGCGGGCGAGGCTCCAATCAAAACACAGGCCACTACCGCCGGGTTCTCCGGGCGCATGGCTGTCCAGCAGGATGCCCCGCGCGCCAGCATACCCTCGGGCCCGCAGGTCCAGACTTTCCGCGGGCACGACCGACAGGGCCTTGATGTATGGTCTGCCGTAATTCGCGCATTCGGCTTCCGACTCGCGACCGTGGAATTGCAGCAAATCCGGCTGCACGACGGAGATCACCTCGTCCACCAGGCTGCGCTCGGCGTCCAGAAACAGGGCCACCGTACTGACGAAAGCCGGAACCTCTGCCCGCAGGCGGGCAGCTGCGCTCACACTCAGATTGCGCGGACTCTGCGCGCAAAACACCAGCCCCAGGGCATCCGCGCCGTATTCCACGGCGTGGCGCAGGTCTTCGACACGGGTGAGACCGCAAATTTTTACACGGGTCCGTCGCATGCGCCGATCCTATCAGAGCGGCAGCCCGGAATCGGCGGGAGGCGGAAGATTGAACACGGGCTCGTACTCGGCACGCATGAAATACAAGCCACTGGCAGGCGCCGTGATCCCGCCCTGTTCACGGCTGCGCCCTTGCAGCACCTCGCGCGCCCATGTCACGGGTGCGTCGCCGCGCCCGATGCTCATTAGAACCCCCGCAATATTGCGCACCATATGATGCAGGAAGGCATTGGCCTGGGCATCAATGACCACCCACGGGCCGTGCCCGCTCACCCGGAGGGATTGCAGGTCCCGTACCGGTGAATGCGCCTGACAGGCGGTGGCGCGAAAGGCGCTGAAATCATGCCGGCCCTGCAAATCCGCAGCCGCGGCGGCCATGCGCGCCACGTCCAGCGGCCGCATCGACTCTGTGACCCGCCCCGCCCAGAGGGCGCTGCGCGCGTGTGAAACGTGAATCAGATAGCGATAACGCCGATTCAGCGCACCGAACCGGGCGTGAAAATCCGCGCTCACCTCCCGCACCCAACGGATGCCGACATCGGTCGGCAGATTCGAATTGGCGCCAAGCACCCAGCTGCGCTCGGAACGCTGCGCCGCGCTATCGAAGTGGATCACCTGTCCAAGGGCATGCACCCCGGAATCCGTGCGTCCCGCACAAACGCTGGAAATCTTGTCGTTGGCGACGATGCTCAGGGCACGCTCCACCACTTCCTGCACCGCCAGAGCATGGCGCTGCTTTTGCCATCCGTGATAGCTGCGTCCGTCGTATTCCACACCGGCCGCGTAGCGCGTCACAGGACAACCATGGTGCGGGCTACGAACAGAATCAGGGCCAGACCCAGCGGCAGGAACCAGGCGTACCAGATCGGAGCTGGCGCCCTCACCAGCGGATGGACGGGCAGATCCTCGGCGGCCTGAGCCTCAAGGCGTTCACAAATATCAGCCAGCCGCCGGGCCGGCATCAGTTCGCCAGTGCGCCGCTGGGATTTCACGAGCTGCTCGACCTCGGTCACCCGATCCAGAGTCACGGCGATCCGTCTTGCCGCCGATTCGACCGGCAGGCGCAGGAGCGCCAGCGGTCGGAGCAGACCCAACAGCGCGGACGCCAGCTGCCCGGCGCTATAGTTGTGCAGGACCAGGACCACGGCAACCACCAAGGTCATCAGAACCAGCACCCTCTGACTGCCTTCGAGCAAGCCTTCGAGAGATACCGGGCCAAACACCGGGGTACCGGGCGTGAAGCCGACATAGAGCACCGCAATGGCCGCGAACAGCCAGCGCAGCCGACTGATCCGCAACCAGCTCAGGCGCAGCGCAGTCCGATCAAAGAGCAGCATCCAGCTCAATCCCAGGCACAACAGGATCAGCAAAACGGGCAGTTGAAGACCAGGCAAAAACACGGCCAGGACCAGCAGATTCGCCAGGCGGATCATGTCAGTGTGGCACAGGTTCTTAGTCGCGGCCCGCCGCACGCGGGCCGCCTGACAGTCGTCTATCGGCTAATCGAGCCGGCTCAGGAGCTCCTGGGCTTCCTGCTGCTGCTCGGCCGAACCGGAGGTCATGACTTCCTGCAGCAGGCTTCGCGC
>JBFIIN010000463.1:0-2479 GCA_041601225.1 Oceanococcus sp. | reverse complement strand
GGTGTCGGACTGGGTCACGGCCCTGGGTCTGGATACGGTGTTGAACAAGCGTGGGACGACTTGGCGTCAGCTGGATGCGGGTCTCAAAGCCGAGGTCGAAGGTGGTGCTGCGGAGCGGGTGCTGGCCGCGCATCCGTCCTTGATCAAGCGGCCTGTGTTCGAGCGGGACGGCGAGCTGCGCGTCGGCTTTGCGAAAGCGGATGTCGCCAGCATTCTGGTCTGGCTGCAGGCCTGATTCGCAGGCTGAATGCGCCCGCGCTTGCGGGCGGGAAATTCCACCGCCTGACCCGCAGGGTCAAACTGCCCCTTCGCTATATTTGGGCGACGGGCCGAAGCGATTTTCGCCCTGTGTGCCGTCGATCAGGAAAAACACCAGCAGCACGACGGTGCCGACGAGTGGAAGCAGCCCGATCAACAGCCACCAACCGCTGCGATCTGTGTCGTGGAGCCGTCGCACCCCAACGGTAATGGACGGAATAAGAACGGCCAGAGAGTACAGACCAACGAGCGTGCCCGGCGCGCCAATGGTCGCCTCGATAAAGCCCAGGGCAATGAACGCCAGCAGATTGAAAAGAACAAATATCCAATACTCCTTGCGCCGCGCCCGGCCTTCCAGGACGCCGAATTTCTTCCAGACTCCCAGGTACCATTCCATAGCTCGCGCCGTCTCGCCGTGAGATTGCAGTATGCGATGGAATGCAGCCCGGGTCTATGGACGTTTTGTTGCGACCAGTGCTGCACCGAACTTACGCCGCAGCTGAGGGCGCGCATTGGGCTGGCAGCGGCATGACCTCGCCGTGGCGCCTCTGCCTGCGCGGAGGTCTTCTACCGGATATCTGCTGTGCGAAAAGCCCCACCAACAAGCCGGCGCTGAGCCATGCAGTATGGCGGCCTACTCCGCATCCTGGACCAGAACCCAGGGTTTGACCACCACCGCCCACAAGCTTGCGCCGGCCTGTTGCCACGCCCGTGCCTGCGCGTCGACGGCCCGTCCGAGTTGCTTTGCCTGCATCCAGTCGCGAACTGCATCCAGTCGCGAACCTGATCGCGATCGTCCACCGCAAAAGCTCGGGCGACGGCAAGCAGGTCCAGCTCGACCGCGACCGCAATGACATTGCCCGCGGCGAATTGGCGCTGCAAATCCGCCCAGGGGATGCGCGCCGTTTCCAGGTTGAGCTTGGTCAGCAGCGCGTGTTCATCGGCTTGTAATTCGTTCATCTGCGGGAGCACACGGATTCAGCGCCGGATACAGAAAGCGCACAGCTTGTTGCCGTCCAGGTCGCGGAAGTAGCCGGCATAAAAGCCGCTGTCGCCACGTGGCCCGGGACCGCCCTCGTCCAGGCTGCCCAGTTCCAGCGCCTTGGCATGCACGGCCTGGACCTGTTCCGGACTGCCGGCGGCCAGGGCGACCATCACGCCATTGCCGACGCTGGCTGCCTCACCGTCGAAAGGTCTGGTGATCGACAGCATCGGCTTGTCCGGTGCGGTGCCCCAGGCGATAAAGTTATCCATTTCCAGGTAACGCCTGCCGGCCAGGGTGGCCAGCAGATCATCGTAATAGGCCGCGGCTCTCCTCAAGTCATTGCTGCCGAGCGTGACGTAGCCAATCATCAGTTCACCTCTGGTTCTTGTTTGATCTATCTGGTGTCGCATCCACGCCAGCGGTCGGCGCAGCACATGACGGTCTTGTAACGGTCCGGGCAGTCCCGAGCAAGTTCTGCCGGCGCGTGATGAGATCATGGTCTGACCGCGTGCCGGCCATTCGCACAATTCCCATCCGAATATCCCTCCGTCCGGTGGGCCCGTAAGGTGGCCTTGCATGCGCTGCGCCGGAGTCTGCTGTCGCTAGTTTCCCCCAGTCGATGGGCCGGGGCTGCACCTTCACAAGCACCGTGCGGTCAGTGGCGCTGAAGATACCAGCTGCGACCGTCGTCATCGAGCCGCTGGCTGATCATGCGTCGGGCCAGCAGGCAGTGCAGATGGGCCAGGGTTTCGCCGATGGCCAGCATGCGCTCGCCGCTGCCGATATCCCGTGCAAACAAAGCGCTGAAGCAATCGATCGCGCGCCGCGGCTCGCTCAGCAGTTCATACAGTCGCGACAGGCCACGTTCGTGCGAATCGATGAGCTGGGTCATCCGGGTGGGCAGGCCCGTAAACGGTTCCTGATGGGCCGGCAGTACCAGCAGATCAGCCGGTAACTGGGCGCGCAGCCGGTGACAGGAATTGAGCCACTCAGTTAGCGGATCGCCGTGCGGCTCGGTAGGATAAACGCTCACATTGGGCGATATTCTGGGCAAGACCTGATCACCCGAAATCAGTAGCTTCAGGGTCGGGCAATAGAGACAGACATGTTCGGGAGAGTGACCGGCGCCGGTCACGATCTGCCAATACTGGCCGTTGATTTCTATCGTTTCGCCATCGACAAGACGGCGAAAGCTTTCCGGCAAGGGCGCCACCAGCTTGCCAAAGTCACCGAAGC
>JBFIIN010000462.1:0-2565 GCA_041601225.1 Oceanococcus sp. | reverse complement strand
ACCCAAGACCTGGAACTGGATGTGCTGCGGGCCACCATGGAGACCAATCTTTACGCACCACTGCGCTTATGTCAGCTGGTCCTGCCCAGCATGCGAACGCGGAACTATGGACGCATCGTCAATTTGTCTAGCGAGCTGGGCTCATTGGCTGAATGCACGCTGGGCAGCAGCGCGGCCTATCGCATATCGAAGACCGCGCTCAATATGCTGACCCGCTTGCTGGCCTTGGAGCTCAAGGATTTTCCCGACATCCTCATCAATGCCGCCGCGCCCGGCTGGGTCCAAACGGAACTGGGTGGCGAGGATGCCCCGCGCAGCCCGGACGAGGGCGCCGAGACGCCGGTCTGGCTGGCGACCCTACCCGCGGGCGGACCCAGCGGCGGATTTTTCCGCGATCAAGTCGCTTTCCCCTGGTAGGCGCGATGAAATCCAAGGTTTTTGTCACGCGCAAACTGCCGGGGCCCGCCCTGGACGAACTGGCGGCGCAGACCGATTTGCGTTGCTGGCCCGAGCGCGAACCCCCGACCCCCGCCCAGCTGCACGAACAACTCGCCGATTGCAGCGGCTTGCTGTGCATGCTGACTGACGCCATCGACGAGACTCTGCTCGCAGCTCATCCGCAGCTGCGCGTAGTTTCCAGCTGTTCAGTGGGTGTCGATCATATTGATGTCGCGGCGCTGACCCGGCGCGGCATACCGCTGGGACACACACCACATGTGCTGGTGGAAGCCACGGCTGATCTCGCCTTCGCACTCCTGCTATCCGCGGCGCGCCGCTTGCCGGAAGGTGAGCAATTCATGCGCGCCGGGCTCTGGACGCCAGCACGCCGCTGGGAACCCGACTTCTTGCTGGGCAAGGATCTGCATGGCGCGACTTTGGGCCTGATCGGGCTCGGCGCCCTCGGTCAGGCCGTCGCCCATCGGGCACAGGGCTTCGGCCTGCGGGTGCTGGGCTGGACGCCGTCGGGTCGCCAGGTGCCCGGCGTCGAATCGGCCGGCTTTGGCGAGGTTCTCGAGCAGGCGGACTTTCTCAGCCTGCACCTGGCCCTGACGCCACAGACGCGCCACATCATAGACGCCGCGGCCCTGGCGCGAATGCGCGCCGACGCCATTTTGGTCAACACCGCACGCGGCCCACTGATTGCCGAAACGGCCCTGGTGGATGCCCTGCGGAACCGGCGTCTGGGCGGCGCCGCCCTGGACGTATACGAGCAGGAGCCGGTGGCGGCCGATCATCCGCTGCTGAGCTTGCCGAACGTGGTGGTCGCCCCGCATATTGGCAGCGCGACCCGGGGCACCCGCACCCGCATGGCGCAGCTGGCGGTGGACAATTTGCTGGCCGGTCTGCGTGACGAACCCATGCCCCATTGCGCAAACCCGGAAGTCTACGCATGACCCTGCCCGCTGGAGTCAGCCAGCATTTGCGCGGCCTGCGCCATGTCGGGGTGGTCACCGCGGACGGCGAAGCGCTGATCGCACGCCTGCAGGCAATTTTCGGAATTGCCGACGCCGACATCTTGCGCGTGCCCGAACCCGACCAGCCCGCCGACACCCGCTTTGCCTTTTTCAGCATCGGCGGCACGCCCTACGAGGTGATCGAGCCAGTCTCCGAACATTTCCGCACGATTTTGCTCGACAGCAATCAGGGCATGAATCACGTGTGCTACAACGTCGATGATCTGCCCGCAGCCGTCGCGGCGATGGCCGCTGCCGGTGTGCGCTTGGGCCACGTCACCCCGGATGGAATCGTGGAGTTACCCAGCTTGCGCATGGCCTACTTCCATCCCGCGGATACGGCCGGTCTGCTCATCGAATTCGTCGAGCCGCGAACATGAGCCGCTTGGCCAGCGGTGAATACCACTACTGGCTGAATGGCGAGCGCCAGACCATCCGCGAACCCTGGCAGCTGCTGCATACGGGCTCCGGTTCGCAACTGCGCGGCCAGCGCATGGTTGCGGAGCAGGTCCTGCTCGATATCGATGCGCAATACCACGGCGCGAAATGCGTCGCGCTGCAGCTGAACTGGAAACCCGGCAAGCCGGGCTGCAGAAGTTTCCGCTATCAGCTCCAGGGCGATTCCCTGCTGTGGCAACAGGCCGATGAGCCCGCAAGACACCGATTCCAGCTGCCGCCCGATTCCCTGCTTTTCCCGCTGCTGCGGGCCGCAACGGGGCCCATTCTGCGGCACCTGACGCTGGCTCCTCGCAGCCTGGTCCTGCCCTGTCTGCGGGATCCCGATGACAGCAGGCAATTCCTGCGTCCCCTGCTGTCCGCGCGCAGCGCCGAGAGTGCTGGCACGGCCCCCAATGGCGAGCGCCATTACCGCTACTTCGGCGGCGAATACGGCAAGGCCGGAAGCGATTACTGGCTCACCGCGCAGGGACTTGTCCAGCGCTACCGCTGGCAGACGCCCCAGGCCGACTGGGAGGCGCACCTGGATTCGCCCTGGATAGACGACGGGTTCACCGGCTTTCGCTGAAGCCGGAATAGACTCCCGTCGCGACCGGGTCCTGTGAAGGACTATCGCTGCGCCGCGTCAGATCGCCCTGCCGCCAGCTCGGCGATT
>JBFIIN010000461.1:0-2572 GCA_041601225.1 Oceanococcus sp. | reverse complement strand
GCGGTTGGTGGCAGTTTGCGGCTCAGGGTAAGCGATCTGGGCCTGGCCACGGCCGACAGCCTGCTCGCCAGCGAAGGCCTCGCGGGCCACATCGATCTGCGCTTCGCGCAGGATCCGGACGGCAGCGACGTGAGCCTGAATAGCGAGCTGCGCGCCGGCTATGCCTACGTGGACCCCGTACTGCACAACTATACTCAGCACCCGGCCCGGCTCCGCTTGAGCGGGCGCTGGAGCCCGGACACCGGTCGCTTGCACCTGAATTCGCTGGACTGGCAGCAGAATGACGTCATCGCTTTGCAGGCGCGGGGCAGCCTTCGCCCGGGGCCGGAGTCTGCGCTGGAAGACCTGCATGTCGTTGTCGCCGCGGCGACTCTCCCGGGTCTGTACAGCCAGTTTCTGGAACCGTATTTGGCGGGCACACCGCTGGACCAGCTAGACACCGCCGGGTCGCTGCACGGACGCATCCGCCTGGAGGGCGGTCTGCTGACCGACCTTCACCTCGAACTGCGCGAGCTGCATGTCGACGACCGCCAGCGTCGATTCGCGATCTATGGCTTGGACGGGCAGTTGCACTGGCGCGCCAGCAGCACAGCAGAGCTGTCGGCCCTGGCCTGGGACGGCATCTACCTGGGCCGCATGCCCTTCGGTCGCGCGCGCTGGCAGTTTCGCACCCACGGCGCAGAATTCACGGGAGCACAGCCGCTGCGACTGAGCTTTTTCGATGGCGCGATAACGGTCGACCGCTTCCGGGCCAGCGCGCTGGACAGCGGGGAGCCTCAGGTGACTTTCGAAGCCATGCTCGAGCCCGTCAGTCTGAGCCTGTTCACCTCGGCGCTGGGACTTCCGAGTTTCCCGGGCAAGATAGCCGGGCGTCTGCCGCCGGTCGAGTTCAGCAACCGCCAGCTCCGGGTGGCGGGAGATCTGACCGCCGAAGCTTTTGGCGGCGCGCTGACGATCAGCGAGCTGGTGGTGGATGAACCCCTGGGACTGGTTCCGCGGGCCAGTGCGTCAATCAGGCTGCGCCGACTTGATCTCACCCAGCTGACCAGCGTGTTCGACTTCGGCCATATCCGCGGCGAGCTCGACGCAGACGTCAGCAACCTGGAATTGCAGGCGTGGCGCCCGACGGCTTTCGCTGCGCGCATCTATACCTCGCCCGGCAGCACGGCGGCGCAGCAGATCAGCCAGCGCGCGGTCAACAGTATTTCGCGGGTCGGCGGCGGCGGTGCCGTTGCAGCGCTGTCGTCCAGTTTCCTGCGCTATTTCGAGAATTTCGCCTATCGGCGCATCGGCTGGTCCTGCGTCTTGCGCAACGGGGTCTGCGAAATGGGCGGTGCCCGCCCAGCCAAGAACGATCTGGGCTACATCATTGTCGAAGGTCGTGGACTACCGCGCATCAATGTTGTGGGCCATGCGCGCCGCGTCAGCTGGAATACACTGGTCACGCAGTTACAGGGCATATCGCGCGGCGACCCGCCCTCCGTAAAATGACATTCCGCCAAGTGACCTCAGGAGAAACACCATGAAGTCCATCGCAAGTTCCAGCACCCTCGCCCTTCCGCGAATCCGGCGTTTTGGCCTCGTTCTCGGCCTGGGCGCCGTGCTGGCCGCCTGCGTCACGATCAACGTCTATTTTCCGGCCGCGATCGCCGAGCGGGTCGCTGACCAGTTCGTGCAGGAGGTTTACGGCGCGCCCGCGCCTACCGGCACGCCCAGCGCCAACGAACCTCAGTCGCACCGGGCCGCGCCCGCAAAGCTCCTGGTGGCCGTGCTGAACTTCGTCATCCCGCCCGCGCAAGCCGCGCCTGATTTCGATGCCAGCACGCCGGCGATCCAGAGCATCAAGTCGTCGTTGCAGGCGCGCCACAAGTCGCTGGAAGGCTATTACCAGACCGGCGCCATCGGAATGACCCAGAACGGCGAAGTCGCCGTGCGCGATCTGGCCGCGGTGCCGTTGCCCCAACGCAACGCGCTACGCAAACTGGTAGCCGACGAAAACGCCGAACGTGCCGCGCTCTACCGTGAAATCGCCAGCGCCAACGCGCATCCCGAATGGGAAGCCGAGATCCGCTCGATCTTCGCCCAGCGCTGGATCGG
Source organism: Oceanococcus sp. (assembly GCA_041601225.1). Taxonomy (GTDB): domain Bacteria; phylum Pseudomonadota; class Gammaproteobacteria; order Nevskiales; family Oceanococcaceae; genus JBFIIN01. The sequence continues at coordinate 475 of JBFIIN010000461.1, read as the reverse complement.
CAACGCGCGGCCGGGCTGGTTTTATCAGGATGTCAGCGGCAACTGGGTGGCCAAGTGAGAAGCTGATGGCGGACACCTCAATCCGCAATCGCCGCGGATTGCCGTAGCCGCGCTCCCGGTCGCGATGTGCTGACTTGTCCTCGTTGGCGAGGAGCCGATCGATGCGCGGTGCCCGACGCGTGAATTTGCCGGGGCGACTATTTCATTTGCTTTTCGCGCACCGCGGTCGGAGCCGGTTGCGCGGTCTGGATCGAACGCGCCGAATGCGAAACAGCGGCTTTCTGTTCTTGCGCGAGCGACTGGGGCAGGAACGGACGCCCCGTTACCCGGGCCACTAGCCTGAATCCGTCACGAGCCCGCGTCTCCGGCTCCGACATGGGCGCCAGCCTTTCTGCTGGTTATTTTTTGACCAGTTAGGCATGGTGAGTGGTGGGTTTCACGGATTCGACGCGCACGCCCCCTTACCCCCATTGTT
>JBFIIN010000460.1:0-2592 GCA_041601225.1 Oceanococcus sp. | reverse complement strand
TGACATACTCATGCCGTTTCTGCATACCAAAGCCCGGGGGACGCCCGGCAATTTCCGTCCCACGATAGGTATACAGTGCCGGCACACCGAGTTTTGCAAATTCAAAATGGTCCGACCGGTAGTAGTAGCCCTTTTCCGGCTCCGGGTCGGGGCGGGCGATGCGGCCATGCGCCTGCGCCACAGCCCGCAGATCGTCTTCCAGACTGGACTGCCCGGCGCCGATAATCACGATATCGCGGGCCGGACCCCAGGGGTTGAGCCCAGCGGTATTGATGTTGGCCAGGGTCGTGTGCAGCGGCTACAGGGGATACTGTGCGTAATAGCGTGCGCCCAGCAGCCCCTGCTCCTCGGCCGTGGTGGCCAGCAGCAGAATCGAACGGCGCGGTCTGGCCCGGGCGAAGGCGCGCCCGAGTTCAATCAGGCCGGCGGCGCCGGTAGCATTGTCCAGGGCGCCGTTATAGATCTGGTCGCCGATCAGATTGGGGTTGAGCCCCAGATGATCCCAGTGTGAGGAATAGACAACATACTCATCGGCAACCGCAGGATCGTGACCACGCACCCGCGCCACCACATTGCGCGAGTCGACCCGCCGCAGCTTGTTGAAGACCTGGAAACTCGCCTTGGCGGGCAGTTCCAGCGGCCGGAAATCCCGGCGTGCGGCAGCCGCTTTGAGCTGGGCAAAATCATGGCCGCTGGCCGCCAGCACGCGGCGCACCAGCTCATGATGAATCCAGCCCTCGATCGCGGCCTGGTCCCGGTTTCCAGTGGGCGTGAAGATCCGGAAATCTTCGGTCCCCCAGCCGCCCGACACCACCTCCCAGGGATAGCCGGCCGGACCGGTTTCGTGAATGACCAGCACGGCGGCGGCGCCCAGTTCGGCGGCCTTCTCATACTTGTAGCTCCAGCGCCCGTAATAGGTCATGCCATCCCCGCCGAACACGGCGGGATCCAGCGCGTTTGCTTGCCCGGCCAGGGGCACTGGAGGGTCGTTGACCAGCACCAGCAAAGTCTTGCCACGGACATCAAGGCCTTTGAAATCATCCCACTGAAATTCCGGCGCCTGGACCCCGTAACCGGCAAAAACGACGTCCGAGGCCCGCACCCGAATCAGCTTCTCAAAGCGGGGTGAGACCGTCACCAGATGATCGCGCATGGTCAGTGGAACGGGCCGCCCCCTGACCTCAATGCCCGCGTCTCCGCTGGGGATCATGCCGATGAGCGGCACGGTCTGCACAAAGCTGCCATCCGGATTGCCCGGCTCCAGACCCGCCCTGCGAAATTCCTTGCTCAGGTAGGCCACCGTCAGATCCTCGCCCCGGGTTCCCGGCAGGCGACCCTGGAATTCATCGGAAGCCAGCCGCTGGACATGCGCCGTCAAGGCCCGCGCATCGATATCCGGCGGCGCGGCCTGTCCGGAACCCCTGAACCAGCCCATCGGCACCTGCCAGATCGATTTGACCGCCGCGCACCCACTGAGTCCCAAAATCACCAGCAATGCCAGTCCCAGTGCTCTCATCATCCACTCCCCGAAAATCGAAGCCAGTCTCAGGCGGCTCGCAGCGGCCCCCGACAGCTCTTGCACAGATATTCCGTGCCGCGCCGCGCCCGGTTGTGACGAATGCTGGTCAGCCAGTGCTCGCGACAGCCGCAGCGGTAGCGATAGGTTCGCAGCCGCCGCGTCGGTGCGAACTCGAAATTGTGACAACGCGACGGCTCTGCACCGAAGAACTCCATAACCGCGCGCCATTCGCTGCCATGCGGAGCGATGCACCGGCCGTAGACCCGCGAGGCCACCAGGTGGGCCACCTCATGAGGCACGGTTTCTTCAATGAAGCTTTCACCATAGCGACTCAGCAGTTCGCGATTGAAACGCAGCAACCAGAGGCGCGGCGCCGCTTCGCCCGCCGTACCACCACGCAGATCAAAGCGAATTTCCGGCACCGCGAAACGACGACCGTAATGCGCAGTCGCGGCGCTCATCAGGTCCGTGGTCCGCGTCCGGGTCAAATGCTCCAGAGAACGCATGAGAATTCCTATCCCAAAAACCAGATTTCCGCATGACCGCGGGCTGGTCGAAACTCCGAAAGCCAAGTTTCCAGTACGCACTCCGACATCGGCAAGACTTTAGTGGCTGTTATGGGGCAACCTTAGCGCAAAGCCCCTGAGATTGGTGAGATGAGCGACCGAGCCTGGATGATATATGGCGCCACCGGCTATAGCGGCGGCCTGTTGGCGGAACAGGCTGTACGCCAGGGCCTGCGTCCGGTGCTCGCGGGCCGCAACGCACCAGAACTGGAAGCTCTGGCCGCGCGCCTGAAACTGCAATCACGGGTCTTTGATCTGACCGACCCCGGCACCGTTGCGGCGTCCCTGGCGGACATCGACCTGGTGATCCATTGTGCCGGACCTTTTTCGGCGACCAGCGCGCCGATGATCTGCGGCTGTCTGACCAGCCGCACCCACTACTTCGACATTACCGGCGAAAGCAGTGTATTTCAGGCGGCGCATGCCCAGCATGAGGCCGCCGACGCCGCCGGAATCGTGCTCTGCCCAGGCGGGGGCGGTGACGGGATTCCCTCCGAGTGCGTCGCC
>JBFIIN010000459.1:0-2603 GCA_041601225.1 Oceanococcus sp. | reverse complement strand
TAGTCGTGCTATTTAACGAGAAGGATCGGAAAATTCGATCGACAGCGCGAAGTCGCAGGCCATTGCGTTTCTGCCGCCCACACTCCTAGAGCATTCCCGCATCCAGTCCAACGGCCAGAGTCGCGCCCAGCTCGCGGCACTGCGCGACAAAGGCCTCCTGGAATTCGCCGCGACAGATCAGGGGCTCCTGTACGGCGCGCCAGCGCAAGCCCGTTGCGATCGTCTCCACCGCGCGACAGGTACCGCTGCCGTCATTGCCGGCCCGTACCTGCAAGGCATAGGGCATGCCCTGAGTATGCTCCAGGCAGGAGTAGTACACCCGGTCGAAAAAATCTTTCAGCGCGCCGCTCATGTATCCCAGGTTTTCAGTGGTGGACAGGATGACGGCATCCGCCGCCAGCAGCACCTCGGCACCCGCTTCCAGCGGCGCTACACAGCGCACGGACAGATTGTCGGCATCCGATTCACTGGCACCCGCCAACAGCGCGTCGCGCAAGCGCCGGGTGTTGGGCGACGGCGCGTGGCTTACTATCAACAGGCAGCGAGATTCATTTGCCATTGCAGCGCAGGGGTTCAACCGCGAATTCCAATATATCCAACACTATACTCAGCCGGCTGGCCGTGCGACCCCGGCCAGACCAGCGGCGCGGCGCCCAACAGCAGGTACGGCGCCAGTCCCAGGCCCCGCATTCTGGTTCTGCTCATAACCGACTCCGTATCGCGCAACCACCACGCGGACGAACTTATCGCTTTCGGGATTCACAATGCGCCGCGCAGCTTTACCGGCGGCTTGTCGAATCATGACCAGTTTGTCATTTGCGCCCAGGTGGACAGAGCAAAGCCGCGGCCCTGCCCCACCAGCGTGGTCGGCGCCGCCGGGCCGGGCCTTGTCCCAGCTCCGCAGCCTGGTCGCGGCGATGGCTGAAGCGGTCGCGCGAGTCGGTTAGGATGGCCGTCTTCCCGTCGGCACTCCCAGCCGACCTGCTGCGCCCACAGGCGAGCCATGCCCCTGGGCCGGGCCCACCCGGCACCCTTCCTGGAGACCGACTGATGCAGATGATTTCTGGCCATCGCCTGGCTGCGATCGCCGCCCTGTTGCTCACCCTGGCCGCCTGCGGCGGTGGTGATCGGCAATTCGCCGCGCCAGACAGTCGAGGTGGCAGCGCGGAGTTCACTCCCCGCGCCGATGGCACACCAGGCACGGATGACGTCGTGGTTATCGCCGTGGTGGATTCCAGTATCAATCCCTACCATTTCGATTATCTCGCGGCGCACTTGCCACAGCATCTGAACGCTGATCCTGGGGACGATTTGCCACTGGACCGTGACCCCGCGGAGTGGTTGCCTGGTCATCCCGGCCGGGAGGCGTTCAAGTCCTATACCGCTCTGAATCTCACCCTGACCCCGCATGACCGGCTGCAGGTCACCGATGAACTGGCTGGGAGAGATGCCGACCAATGGAGCAAGATCACGATCTCCGAAGATACCGCGAACAGCGCGGTCAACATGTACTGGTTTCCCGGCACCAAGATCATCGGCCATGTCGTTTTTTCGCCCGGCTTGATCGGCGATCCGGCCACCAGCGCGGTTGTGGGTCCGCAGACGGGGCCGCTGGATACCTACGCGGCCAGCAGTCACGGCATAGGCACCTCCAGTGTCAGCACGGGAAATCTGCATGGCACCTGCCCGACCTGCGTGCTGGTCTACGTCCATGGCACCTCGGAGCAGGCCAACGAATGGGTCGCCCAGCAGGCTTGGATTGACCTGCAAACCAATTCCTGGGGTGCGTCCGCGGTCTACCGTGAGCGCGCCTATGCCGGCAGCGACACGGAGCTGCAGCGCCAGGCCATAGAACGCGGCCAATCGATTTTCTTCAGCGCCGGCAATGGTCAGGGCAATGCCTTCGTCGCCCCGAACACCACGCTGATGAGCAGCCAGGAAGGCCCGGACTGGATCGTGACGGTCGGCGCAATCTCACCCGGCGATGCCAGCAGTTATTCGGGCCACGGCAAGCCCGCGGATATCGCCAGCATCGGCAGCGGCTATCCCTCGGCCAATGGCAGCAGCGGCACGACCAGTGCGGAAGGCAATTTCAGTGGCACCTCGAATTCGACGCCGGTCATTGCCGGCATCTATGGCGAGGCCTTGCATCGCCTGCGGCGCCTTTTGCCCGGGCCCAGCCGCCTGCAGAGCGCGGGAGTCATCGCCCAGGGGCCACCGGGCTGCGGCAGCGCGAATCCGCAATGCGCCCTGGCGGACGGTCAACTGACGGTCCACGAGTTGCGCGAGGCTTTGTTCCGCTCGGCCCAATACAGCGCCACCGGCACCAATGTCGGCGGCCTGGTCACCCTGCCCACGACCGAGAATATCGCCGAACTGGAATTCTTGTCCGAAGGGCATGGCAGCTACTACGGTCGCCTGTTCGGCTCCGAGAACTACAACGCCGAACTTCAAGGCATCGTCGATTACGCCATGGGGCACAGTTTTACCGAGCAGGACCCCGAGCAGCGCGACTGGTTTGTCGCGGATTCATTGTGTCGACAGGGCGTTTGGGGCAGCTGGGAATTCGGCTATGCCGGTCGGGCCACCGCGCCGGCGCCCAG
>JBFIIN010000458.1:0-2627 GCA_041601225.1 Oceanococcus sp. | reverse complement strand
GCCCGCTTTTCCGACTTTTTGACGTAGCCACTTCTGAGTCCCACGTGGCGATCGCGGTGCGCTTCGGGAACCAGAGTTTCGAGCGGAGCACCCAGAATTTCGGTCGTGCTATAGCCGCAGAGCTCGGAGGCTGCCGGATTGAGATACCGGATTACGCCGTCGGCGGTTACGGCAATGAGCGGTGCCGGAGCGGCGTTTATCAGCGCCGAGAAACTTTGAGTGACGTCCGCATCTTGTTGTGTTTGTGTCATTTGAAGCTGCTCGTGACTTGCGGACCGTTCCTTTCGACACCCAGATTCTGTTGGGTCCGTCGTCAAGTAAACGTCAAGCTGGGTGCCCGGGCCAGACCGCCATGATCTCTGCTGCCCGATCGCCTGAGGCGCCGGCGAGCGTGCATATCGAATCGTGCTGAAACATAATTCGCGCGATCGCGGTCCAATCTAGGACACCCATCCACCAAGAGACTCTGGGAGCATCGCATGATTGAAAACAGGAACTTGCTGGCGCTGACTGTGGCCGGCCTGGTTGCGGCCGCCGCGTCGAGCTACGCGCACGACGCGCAGGCCGGCAGCGGGCAGGAGAAATGCGCCGGGATAGTCAAAGCCGGGATGAATGATTGCGGGACCAGCAAGCATGCGTGCGCCGGGATGGCCGCCGCGGACAGCGATCCGGAGGAATGGATTTATGTGCCTACGGGCACCTGCAAAAAAATTGTCGGCGGCAAGGTCAAGAGCTGAGTGGGAGCGGCGGCCCGATGGGCAAGCCACGGAATCAGCGGCATCGGCCTGGGGCTGCGGCCTCAGCACTATGTCGAGGTCCTGGCGGCCGAGCACGATATCGGCTGGTTCGAAGCGGTCAGCGATAACTATATGGGGGCCGGCGGTGTGCCGCTGGCCCAGCTGGACCGAGTGCGTGAGCGGTATCCACTGGTGCTGCATGGCGTGGGCCTGTCGCTGGGGGCGGTAGATCCTCTGGATCAGGCCTATCTGAAGAAACTGAAAACTCTGCGTCAGCGCTACGCGCCCGCCTGGATTTCAGACCACCTGTGCTTTACCCACAGCCGTGGCCGCTACAGTCATGATCTGTTGCCTTTGCCCTATACGCCAGAAGCCCTGGACCATTGCGCGGAGCGGATCACGCAGGTGCAGGACGCATTGGGCGAGCGCATTCTGGTGGAGAACCTGTCCAGCTATCTGAGCTATCGCTGCTCGCAGATGAGCGAATGGGAGTTCCTGGCCGCAGTCGCCCGACAGGCCGATTGCGCGCTGTTGCTGGACATCAACAATATTGCGGTAAGCGCGCACAACCACGGTTTCGATCCGCAGTCATATCTGGATGCGATACCGCCTGAGCGGGTCCGCCAGATGCATCTGGCGGGTTATATGGAAGCCGGAGATCAGCGTCTGGACACCCATGGGCGGGCGGTGCAGGACGATGTCTGGAAGCTCTACGCCCAGGCCCTGCGGCGTTTCGGACCGGTTCCGACCAGTATCGAATGGGATGCCGACATTCCCCCGTTTGCCGGATTGCTTGCCGAGGCTGCGCGGGCGCGGGTGATTCTCGATGCAGCTGGCTGAATTGCAGCAGGCAGTTCTGGCGGCTGTCCTGGATGGTGACGAGCGCATCGCCGACGAATTGCAGGGCGGGCGCGGTGGACTGGAGATTCAACGGGCTTCGGTGCAGGGTATTCAGCAGCGCGCCCTGGGCGAAATCTATCCGGTGCTAGCCCGGTTGCTCGGCAAGCCCAGCTTTGCCGTCCTGACCCGTGAATATTTGCGCGAGCATCCCGCGCGGTCGCCCGACCTCCATGAACTGGGCGCTGACCTTGCAATCTATGTGCAGGAGCAGACATGGCTGGTGGACTGGCCCTATCTGGCGGATGTGGCCCGTCTGGAGTGGTGCTGGCATCGGGTTTTTCATGAGGCGGAGGATCGGCCCTGCAATTGGCGCCGTCTCCAGGCGCTGGAGCCGGACCAGCAGGCGGCGTGCCGGCTGCATCTGCCGCAGGCCAGTCGATTGCTGGCGTCGAACTTTCCGATTGCCGATATCTGGCATGCCAATCAGTCACTGGCTGAACCGTGCCACGTGGACCTGGACCAGGCCGCCGGGCAATCGGTATTGGTCCTGCGCCGCGGCGCCAGCTGGCCCTGCCTGGAGTCTTTGGCCGCGGAGGACTTTGCGCGGCTCCGCAGAATTGCCGCCGGGGCGAGCCTGTCCGAACTCAATGGCGATCCAGATGCCGCGCAGGCCCTGCCCCGGTTTGTCGAGGCGGGCTGGGTCTGCGGATTCTCGCTGGGCCCAGAGGCCGGGTCGCCGGCGCGCTAAGCCGCGGCGGGGCGCCGGGTCTGGTCCCGCCGGGTTGTCGCGCCTGACTGCGATGCGAGGCTTTTCCGCACCAAACTTTAGATTCGAATCAGCAGCCGCGGCGCAAGAGATTGCTGGCCCCCATGCTCCTATGCGGCCGTGGCGATCTGGTTGCGACCGCGGGATTTCGCTGAGTAGAGCGCCTTGTCCGCGGCCAGTACCAGGTCGGTTTCGGGTTCACGAGGCGCCGGACAGGCGAAAGCCAGTCCCAGACCGGCGGTGACGAACGGCGCGATATCGGATTCCGGATGCGGAATGTGCAG
>JBFIIN010000457.1:0-2698 GCA_041601225.1 Oceanococcus sp. | reverse complement strand
GCGCGCCCGCACCACCTCGCCACCAAAGGCCTGACCGATGCATTGATGCCCCAGACAAACCCCCAGCAGAGGAATCTTGCCGCCGAATTCCGTCACCACGTCCAGCGATACGCCGGCCTTGTCCGGCGTGCAAGGCCCCGGCGAAATGACGATATAAGCCGGCGCCAGCGCCGCGATCTGGGCCACGCTGATCTCGTCGTTGCGTGCCACTGTCACGCTGCAACCCAGTTCCTGCAAATACTGCACGAGGTTGTAGGTGAAAGAGTCGTAGTTGTCGATCATCAAAACATTCATCGCGCCCGGGCCTCCGCCTGCGCCGCCGCGTGCAAGACCGCCCGCGCCTTGTTCATGGTTTCCTCCCACTCGCGACTGGGCACCGAGTCGGCGACGATACCCGCGCCGGCCTGCACGAACAGTTTGCCGTCGCGGATTACCGCGGTGCGGATGGCGATGGCCGTGTCCATGCTGCCATTCCAGGCGATATATCCCACCGCACCGGAGTAGATCCCGCGTTTGACGGGTTCGAGTTCATCGATAATTTCCAGCGCGCGAATCTTCGGCGCGCCGGACAAGGTGCCGGCTGGAAAGGTGGCTCGCAGCACATCCACCGCATCGCAATCGGGCCGCAAGCGGCCGACCACATTGGAGACAATATGCATCACATGCGAGTAACGCTCGATCGCCATCTTTTCGGTGAGTTGCACCGTGCCAGCTTCAGCAATCCGGCCCACATCATTGCGACCCAGATCGATCAGCATCAAGTGCTCGGCCAGTTCCTTGGGATCCGCCAATAGCTCTCGCTCAAAGGCCATATCCTGCGCAGCAGTCGCGCCCCGTGGGCGGGTGCCAGCAATCGGGCGCAGCGTGACTTCGCCATCTTCGACCCGCACCAGAATTTCCGGGGAGGAACCCGCCACCTGGAATTCGCCGAAATCGAAAAAATACATGTAGGGCGAAGGATTCGTGCTGCGTAGCGCGCGGTACAGATCCAGCGGGTCACCGGCATAGTCAGCCACCAGGCGCTGCGACAAGACCACCTGCATGGCATCGCCCGCCAGGATGTATTCGCGAATACGCGCCACCCCGGCCTCGTAGTCGGCCTGGGCAAACTCGGACTCGAAATCCAGTTCCGGAACGTCTTCGTCCAGATGCCAGGGTCGCTGGACCGGAACCGTATCGCCCATCCGGGCCATCAGTTCATCAATGCGCGCTTGCGCGGCTGCGAGGGCATCCGGTGCGGCCAGGACGATGAAATACAAGCGCCCGCGCAAATTGTCGAAGACCACCAATTCATCGGCCTGCAACAGATAGATATCCGGGGCCTGGATACGGTCGGGCTTGCTCACTCCAGCCAGACGCGGCTCGATCAGGCGCACGGTGTCGGAGCCAAAATAGCCCACCAAGCCGCCGTTCAAGCGCGGCAGGCCGGGTAAATCCGGCGCATTGATCGCGGCAGCGTAATCCGCGATCCATTGCAGCGGATCCACATCATCGGCGCTCTCAAGCAGAGCGCCATCGCACCAGCGCTCGACACGCCGGCCATAAACCTTTATCGAAATCCGCGCCGGCAGACCGATGATGGAATAACGGCCCCAGCGCTCACCGCCCTGCACCGATTCCAACAGAAAACTCTGAGGCTGCCGCGCCAGCTTCAGATAGGTTGATAACGGGGTCTCAAAATCCGAGAGCGCTTCCCGGATAACCGGGACACGCGATTCGCCGTTCATGAACCGGAAAGCTCGGCGCGCATCTGCGCAATCGTGGCCGCATAGTCTTCGCTGCCAAAGATCGCCGAACCCGCCACAAAGGTGTCGGCGCCTGCCGCAGCAATCTCAGCGATGTTGTCGACCTTGACGCCGCCATCGATTTCCAGGCGCACATCACGGCCGCTGTCTGCAATACGCTGGCGAATCGCACGCAATTTATCCAGGGTGTAAGGAATGAAGGATTGACCTCCGAAACCGGGGTTGACCGACATCACCAGCACCAGATCCAGGCTGTCCAGGGTGTGATCCAGGGCGCTCAGTGGCGTCGCCGGATTGAGCACCAGACCCGCCTGGCAACCTGATTCGCGGATCAAGCCAATCGTACGGTCCACATGGCGGCTGGCCTCCGGATGGAAGCTGATGAGGCTGGCGCCCGCGCGCGCGAAATCCGGCACGATGCGGTCCACCGGCTCGATCATCAGATGCACGTCCAGCGGCGCGCTGATCCCGTAATCGCGCAGAGCCTGGCAAATCATCGGACCCATGGTCAGGTTCGGCACATAATGGTTGTCCATCACATCCACATGCACCCAATCCGCGCCAGCGCTCAAAACACGCTGGACATCTTCGCCCAGGCGAGCGAAGTCCGCCGACAGAATGGACGGGGCAATGAGGAGATCGCGAGTAGACATGGGATACAGCCTGTGAACGAAAGATGGCCGCGCAGCGCCGATTTGCGGGCGGCTACTTTACCCAAAGCGACTAGCGGCATAAAGTTGCGCCCTTTTTTCCCGCCCAACTGGCGCGAGACTGCTATGACCCACACTGTCCATGAATCCAAACTGACCTCTTTGCCATTGATCCATCGCGGCAAGGTGCGAGACATGTATGCGGTTGGTGACGACGAATTGCTCATCGTCACGACCGACCGCCTTTCCGCCTTCGACGTGATCCTGCCGGACCCGATTCCCGGCAAGGGCATCGTACTCACG
>JBFIIN010000456.1:0-2703 GCA_041601225.1 Oceanococcus sp. | reverse complement strand
GGTCGGTTGCTCTGCTGGAGCCGCTGGGCCTGCGCGTGCCCATTCGGCCGGTCAAAGGCTATTCACTGTCGGCAGAACTGGACGACCCGGCGTTGATGCCCGGCCTGGCGATCATTGACGACAGCCTGCATACGGCCATGACCCCATTGGGATCGACCCTGCGTCTGGCCGGAACGGCGGAACTGGCCGGATGGAATTCAGATCTGGATCCAAAGCAGCTGGCCCTGCTCTGGAACCTGGTGGAAACCCTCAGCCCGCCAACCGCCGCCGCTTTGGACCGGGACGGCGCGCGCAGTTGGTGTGGCTTTCGGCCCATGGCGGCCGACGGCCGTCCGCTGATCGGCCCCACCCGAATCCCGGGTCTCTACCTCAACACCGGACACGGGCATCTGGGCTGGACCCAGGCGATGGGATCCGGACGCCTGCTGGCCGCACTGGCCAATGAGGAGGACCCGCCGATCCCGGCCCAGGCCTTCTCGCCACGCGCCGAGCTCCGGGGCAAATTCCGCGTCGCCTGAGCGCCTGCGAACCGACCGCGCGCTCTGCTAGCCTTCGCCCATGGCCATCTCTCTGCGGCGCCCCCAATTTCACACCGCCAGCCTCATCGCGGTCCTGCTGCTGCTTGCCGCGCTGACGGTGCAGCTGATCATGACGCTCTTTGAACACAAGTCCGACCGCGCTGATCTTGCCGAACTGAACAACGTGAAGTACGGATTGTTAAATGCCGATGTGTGGGTCGATCAACTTACCGCCATCATGGAAAAAAAGATTGGCGAGTTTGAAATGACCCCCGACAATCGCGCGGCGATCAAACTGAGCCTTGAGCGCATGCTCGACACCCTGCTCACCGAGGGCGATCGTTATATGCGCCGGGAAAACCAGCGCGGGCGGTGGTGGAAACGCACCACCGGAAAACTCAAGCAATCGGTCCAGGACATCTTCATCGACATGGATACGGTACGTGAGGCCGTGCCCGAATACGCCGACGCCATTCTGGACGAAATGGAAAAACCCGAGGCGCGCGCGGAACTCAACGAGTTTCTCCGCGACCTCCTGCGCGATGTGGGCACGGCGACCTTTGCCAAGGTCGATTTCAGCAAGATTGAGGACATTCGCACGCGCTATCATTGCGAGGCCCGCATGACCTGCCAACGGACCATCGCGCAGGAGCTGGAAGCCGGGCATGCCGCTGCGATACGGCAGGCGCTAATCCTGTTGACGCTTACTGCCATCCTGTTCCTGCTGGTCTGGAACCGTCGCGAATCCATCGACCCCCGGCGTCTGGATGTGCTGGCCTTCGCATGTGCACTGCTCATGGCCTGCGGCGTGCTCACACCCATGATTGAGGTGGAAGCGCGGATTTCCGAGCTGCGCTTCTATCTGCTTGGCGAGCCCATGATCTTCACCGATCAGGTGCTTTACTTTCAGAGCAAGAGCGTACTCGACGTGGTGCAGGTGCTGGTCGCAACCGGCGCCGTTGACATGATCCTGGTCGGCCTGCTCATCATGACCTTCAGCGTGGTGTTCCCGCTCGGGAAACTCGCAGCCTCATTGATTTATCTGCGCGACTGGCACGGTTTGCGTTGCGCCCCGCTGGTGCAGTTTTTTGCCTTGAAATCCGGCAAGTGGTCCATGGCCGACGTGATGGTCGTGGCCATCTTCATGGCCTTTATCGGCTTCAACGGTCTGATCGGCAGTCAGCTCAGCAATTTTGCAGACGCGGGCGGCGATACCGTGGATGTCCTGACCACCAACGGCACGGCCCTGCAGATCGGATTCTTCATGTTTCTGGCTTTCTGCCTGGCCAGTCTGGTGACTTCAAGCTGGATCGAATCGGCCACACTGAAGCCTCGCCGCGGCACGCACCCGGACCGAACCGGTCCCCTGACAACCACGCCAGCGGGGCAGCCGGTGGTCGGTGAGCCGCAATCATCGACCCGGCATCCGCCCGAATCGGCATAGGGCCGGCCAGTTGATCTGTCCGACCCTTCCGGCGCCACCCGCAGGCTCTCGATAAGCTGAGCCAGGTTCCGGCCACCACTTCGGCGAGTCATCCACCGAATCCGCTGCCCGAAATTGGCCAGGGGTATTCCCGCCAGACCACGCTTCATCATTCTTCGCGTTCAACCCTGGGTCCTGTACCTGCGGCGACCATGCGGTCTGCAGACGTCTGGCTCCGTGTCGGCCTGATCACCAGAGCTTCGCGAATTCATGCGCGCTCGCCCGGCCTGGCCGCGCCGTGTTTTCATGCTTGTCCATCGGCCCGCCGCTTCCAGCCACGCCTCCTCCCCACGTTCGGTCGCCCTCACGCCGTTGCGATTCACCGCGGTCCGGGATCAAGGCCCGGCGGGACTTCCATCTGCAGGAGTGCGCTCGTGCCCGGCGCACATGAAAAACCGCCGTGTGACAGGGCCGTACCCGGGGGCACCGCACCCGCCCGCGGGGCCTGCTCAATACCGCACAGCGACCTGCGCGGCGGGCAGGCGCGACCAGACGGCCGGCCCGAGATCGCCACTGAACCTGGGCTCACGCGCGAACATCGAATTCATCCAGTTCCAGGGCTAGCCTGAATCCGTCACGAGCCCGCGTCTCCGGCTCCGACATGGGCGCCAGCCTTCCTGCTGGTTATTTTTTGACCAGTTAGGCATGGTGAATGGCGGGTTTCACGGATTCGACGCGCACGCCCCCTTACCCCCATTGTTT
>JBFIIN010000455.1:0-2706 GCA_041601225.1 Oceanococcus sp. | reverse complement strand
GGGCTGCTGAAAATGATCCTGGTGCCCCTGGTGGCGTCCAGCGTCATCGTCGGGATCAATGCGATCGGCGACCCCAAGAAACTGGGGAAAGTGGGCGGCTGGACTCTGGTCTATTATTTTTCCACCATGCTGGTCGCCGTCATCACCGGCCTGCTTCTGGTCACCGCCATCGCACCTGGCGATCCGCTGGGCGACGGCAGCGGTTTGGGACCGGCAGTTATTGCCGAGGGCGAACAGAGCTATGCCGGCGAATCCGCCGACAAACGGGCGCAAGTGGAAGCCACCGGACAGGCCGGGCTGTGGGCGGCGGTTGGCAACTTGATCAATCAGTTTATTCCGGCCAATCCCCTGGGCGCTGCAGCAGCTGGACAACTTTTGCCGGTGATCGCCTTCAGCTTGATTCTGGGCGTCGCCTTGGCCGCATGCGGCGAACGAGGGCGCCCGGTGGTCAGCTTTTTTGAATCGCTGTTCGAGGCCATCATGACCCTGGTGGACTGGATTTTGCGGCTGGCCCCCGTTGGCGTGTTTGCCCTGGTGGCCTGGACCGTGGCCCGCATTGGCCTGACCGCGCTGTTTGGCCCCCTGTTGGCCTATGTGGCCACCGTGCTGACCGGCCTGGCCGTCCACGCCTTCATCACCTTGCCGCTGGTGCTGTGGCTGTTCGGCAGGGTGCGTCCCTTCGAGTTCATGCGCGGCATGCGACCCGCCCTGCTAACCGCGATCGGCACCGATTCCAGTTCGGCCACCTTGCCGGTCACCATGGAATGCGCCGAGGCCAGCGGAGCCAGCCGCAAGAGTGCCCGATTTGTGCTCCCGTTGGGCGCCACCATCAACATGGATGGCACCGCCCTGTATGAGGCGGTGGCCGTCGTCTTCTTGTTTCAGGCCTACGGCATTGAGTTGGGAATGACCGAACTGATGCTGGTCGCGATTACGGCGACTCTGGCCGCGGTGGGCGCTGCCGGCATTCCATCAGCCGGCCTGGTAACCATGGTTATCGTCGTGGAAACCGTCAATTCATCCTTGGCCGGGGTAGCCGGCGCGCCCCTTCTGCCGCTGGCGGCGGTCGGCCTGATCCTGGGTATCGACCGCCTGCTGGACATGTGTCGCACCGCCGTCAATGTCTGGGGGGATGCCGTCGGCGCCCGTTTGATCACCCGCCTGGCTCCGGACCAGGAGGCTGCGCCATAGCCACACCGCGGACTGCGATTACGCGCTCTCGCGCCAGATTCCCCGATTCCGACCGATCCGCCGCGCCGGTGACGACTACAGGCCGTAGAACTCCCGGAACCAGCGGACGAAACGTGCGACGCCCTCCTCGACGCCAATCTGCGGCCGGTAACCACTGACGCGCTCCAGCGTCGTGACGTCTGCACAGGTGTCGGTCACGTCGCCGGCCTGCATTGGCCGATCTACGCGCACAGCCTGACGGCCCACCGCCGCTTCGATTGCGCGGATAAAGTCGTCCAGCTGCACCGGCTCGCTGTTGCCGATATTGAAAATCCGAAAGGGCGACGCCGACGTCGAGGCGCGCGGCGCACGTGCATCCCAGTCCGGGTCCGGCTCACAGATCTGATCGCTGCTGCGAACCACACCCTCAACGATATCGTCGATATAAGTGAAATCACGACTGTGGCGACCGTGGTTAAACACCTCGATGGGCTGGCCCGCCAGAATATTGCGGGTGAACAAGAACGGCGCCATATCAGGCCGTCCCCAAGGACCATATACAGTGAAAAACCGCAGCCCCGTGGTCGGCAGGCCATACAAATGGCTGTAGGAATGCGCCATCAATTCATTGGCCCGCTTGGTCACGCCGTAAATCGCCAGGGGATGCCCGACATCGTCATCCTCGTGGAAGGGAATCTTGCGATTGGCGCCATAAACCGAACTGCTTGAGGCATAGGTCAGATGCGGGGTCGAGGCGTGCCGGCAAGCCTCCAGCACGTTGAGAAAGGCATCGACATTGTTGCGGATGTAGGCACGCGGGTTGTCCAGCGAGTAACGTACGCCCGGCTGAGCCGCCAGATGAATCACGCGCTCGAATTCCTGTGCGGCGAACAGGGCGTCAACCGCAGCCGGCTCCCCGATGTCACCCTCAATGAAACTGAGCCGCCGCGCCGCGGGATGCGCGTTAAGTTCCGCGACGCGAGTCCGCTTCAAGGCGGGATCGTAATAGGGATCGAGATTATCGATCGCAACCACCTCGTCGCCGCGATCGAGCAGGCGGCGAACCGTATGAAAGCCGACGAAACCGGCCGCTCCGGTTACCAAAGTGGTCATGCCTGAGCCTGCTTCTTCAGCGACGTTCGCGCAGCTTTCGCTCGAAATAGGGAATGGTTCTTTGCAATCCCTCGCGCAGCGCCACCGTCGGCTCCCAATCCAACTGCTGTTTGGCCTGATTGATGTCGGGCTGACGCTGACGCGGATCATCCGGCGGCAACGGCCGTTCGACCAGCTCCGACGAGGACCCAGACAGCTCAATGACCAACCGCGCCAACTCGCGCATGGTGAACTCCCCTGGATTACCCAGGTTGATCGGCCCGATCACCTCGGCGGAACTGTTCATCAAGCGCATCAGACCTTCCACCAGATCATCAACATAACAAAATGAACGCGTCTGGCTGCCGTCACCAAACAGCGTAATGGGCTCGCCCTGGAGTGCCTGCATGATGAAGTTTGACACCACCCGACCATCATTGGGAT
>JBFIIN010000454.1:0-2721 GCA_041601225.1 Oceanococcus sp. | reverse complement strand
TCGCTGATGTCGATGCGAACCTCAGGCCGCCTCGCGGATTGCGTCGAGGAGGGAGTTGATTTCGGTCGCCTTGGGCTTGACCAGCCAGAAGCGGGTCAGGAAGTCGCGAAAATCATCAAGGATTTCAGCGCCCCAGACGCTGCCCGTTGCGGCCACGTGATCGGCGATGGTCGTGCGCAGGAAGTTGCGATGGGCCTCCATGGACTCGGCCGCGATGCGGTGGATGTCGATGAGTTCGTGGTTATAGCGGTCCACGAAATGGCGATCCATATCCAGCACGAAACCAAAGCCTCCGGTCATGCCCGCGCCGAAATTCACGCCGGTCGGTCCGAGTATGGTCACGACGCCACCGGTCATGTATTCACAGCCATGGTCACCTACGCCCTCGACCACTGCCGTTGCGCCGGAATTGCGCACGGCAAATCGCTCGCCGGCCCGACCGGCGGCGTAAAGATGCCCGCCGGTGGCTCCGTACAGGCAGGTGTTGCCGATGATGGTCGCATCCTTGGCCACGAAGCGGCTGTTGGCTGGCGGGCTCACGACGATGCGCCCACCGGCCATGCCCTTGCCCACGTAGTCGTTGGCGTCGCCGACCAGTTCCAGATGCAGGCCGCCGGCATTCCACACGCCAAAGCTCTGACCCGCCGTGCCGTCGAGCTTGAGGGTGATGGGGTACGCGTGCATGCCGTGATTGCCATGTCGCCGGGCAATTTCGCCGGACAGCCGGGCTCCGATCGAGCGATTGGTGTTGTTGACGGTAAATGCAAACTCGCCTCCGCGCCCGGATTCGATGGCAGGCAGGCACTCGCTGACCATCTGCTCGGCCAGTTCGCCCCGGTCAAAGGGCATGTTGTGCGGCTCGATGCAGTATTGCGGCGTATCGGCAACCATGCCGGCGGCCGCCAGTATCGGCGACAGGTCGAGCTTGCGCTGCTTGGCCGTGGCGCCTTCTGCCAGCTGCAACAGGTCAGTCCGACCGATGAGTTCAGCCAGGCTGCGCATGCCCAATTGCGCCAGCAGTTCACGGCATTCCTGGGCGACGAATTTGAAATAGTTCATGACCATCTCCACGTCGCCGACGAAATGTTTCATGCGCAGCAGCTGGTTCTGGGTCGCGACTCCGGTAGCGCAATTGTTCAGGTGGCAGATACGCAGATACTTGCAGCCTAGCGCGATCATCGGGGCGGTGCCGAAGCCAAAGCTTTCCGCACCCAGGATCGCGGCCTTGATGACATCCACGCCGGTCTTGAGGCCGCCATCGGCCTGCACGCGCACCTTGTCGCGCAAATCGTTCTGGCGCAACGTCTGGTGCGTTTCCGCCAGCCCCAACTCCCAGGGTGTACCTGCATGGTGCACCGAGGTCAGCGGGGATGCACCGGTTCCGCCGTCATAGCCGGAAATCGTGATGAGGTCGGCGTAGGCTTTGGCGACGCCGGCCGCGATGGTGCCCACCCCGGGGCCCGACACCAGCTTGACCGAGACCAGGGCCTGCGGGTTGACCTGCTTCAGGTCGAAGATGAGCTGGGCCAGATCCTCGATGGAGTAGATGTCGTGATGCGGCGGCGGTGAGATCAGCGCCACGCCCGGCTTCGAGAAGCGCAGCTGGGCGATGTATTCATTGACCTTGTGGCCCGGCAACTGGCCACCTTCGCCCGGTTTGGCGCCCTGGGCCACCTTGATCTGCAGCACTTCGGCATTGACCAGGTAGTGTGGGGTGACGCCGAAGCGGCCCGAGGCGATCTGCTTGATCTTGGATACGCGATCGGTTCCGTAACGGCGTGGGTCCTCACCCCCTTCACCCGAGTTCGAGCGCCCGCCCAGGCGGTTCATGGCGCCGGCCAGAGCTTCGTGCGCTTCGGGCGACAGGGCGCCCAGGCTCATGCCCGCGGAGTCAAAGCGTTTGAGGATCTCTTCTATGGGTTCGACTTCATCGAGCGGTATCGGCTCGCCGACTTTCAGCTGCATCAGATCGCGCAGCACCATGGGTCGGCGTTCGTTGACTGCCCGGGCGAAGACGAGATAGTCGGCATAATCCCCGCTGCGCACAGCCGTGTGCAGGGTCTGCACCACATCCGGGTTGTAGGCGTGGTCTTCGCCGCCATGGACGTACTTGAGCAGGCCGCCCTGCTCGGGCTCCTTGCGCGGATTCCAGGCCCGTTTGGCCAGGGCGCGCTGGTCGTTCTCCAGTTCCGCGAAGTCAGCGCCCTGAATTCGCGAGGTGGTGCCGCGGAAACACAGTTCGACCACTTCGTCCGCCAGGCCCACAATTTCGAACAGCTGGGCTCCGCGATAGCTGGCCACGGTGGAAATGCCCATTTTGGACATGATCTTGTACAGGCCCTTGTTGATGCCTTTGCGGTAGGCCCGCTCCAGATCGCCGATTTCGCGTCCCTTGATCTCGCCGCTGCGCACCATGTCGTGCAGGCACTCGTAGGCCAGATAGGGGTAAATGCAGGAGGCGCCGTAACCCAGCAGGCAGGCCAGCTGATGGGAATCCCGGGCGGTGGCGGTTTCCACCACCAGATTGCAGTCGCAGCGCATTCCCTGTTCGACCAGGCGGTGCTGGATGGCGCCGGTGGCGAGCAGGGCATGGATCGGCAGCTTGTCGCGGGCGATATAGCGATCGCTGAGAATAAGGACCACTTTGCCGCCGCGGACCGCGGCTTCCGCCTGATCGCAGAGCTGCTGCAGGGCGGTCTTCAGGTCCGACCCTATGGGATA
>JBFIIN010000453.1:0-2770 GCA_041601225.1 Oceanococcus sp. | reverse complement strand
GCGCCGCTGCCGGGGCGCACGGCGGGAAACCAGGGAAGGCAAGGTCGCCTCCAGCCAGTTAAAGCCGACAAAAAACAGCCAGATCACGGGCAGAACATGGAGAATGTCCAGGGCCAATGCCATAGATGCCACCAGCAGCGCCAAAGCCAGCACCGCGAAAACCTTGCCCAATCGATCACCCTGCTCCGCCCAGCGGATCAGCGGGAATACGGGCAGCAAAGATAGCAACATGGCCGGCAGATAGAGCCGCCAATGTTCGGCAAGTTCCCGTCCCTGATCCAGCAACAGGAAAGGCAGACCGACGAACAGCGCCGCCAGCATCGCATGAAGCAGAAACACGCCCAGGTCGAGGATGAACAGATCGCTGAGTCCCGCCGAGCCGGTTCGGGTCTGCAGTTCCGCCGGCAGCGCCTGTGCCGACGGCACGACGAGCAAGATCAGCATGGCCAGGCCGGCGCCAACACTGGCCATCTGGAACAAACCCGGCACCCCGGCGACACCGACCAGCACTGGTCCAATGACCAGCGCCAGCAGAAATGCAGCGCCTATGCTCGCGCCGACAATCGCCATGGCGGTTGTCCGCACAGCGTCGCGGGTCACATCGGCCAGCAGGGCGGTCGCCGCTGAGGCGATCGCCCCGCCGCCCTGCAGCAATCGGGCCGCCACCAAGGCCTCCACGCTTTGCGCATCGGCCGCCAGCCAGCTCCCAAGCGCATAGATCAGCAAGCCCAGAGCAATGACGGCGCGCCGCCCGATCCGGTCCGACAGCCAGCCAAAAGGAATCTGCAGCACGGCCTGGGTCAGCCCATAGGCCCCGATGGCCAAACCGACGGCCAGGCCCGGCTGACCGGCCAGGCCCAAGGCATAGGGCGCCAGCACCGGCAACACCATGAACAGGGTGGCCATGCGCAGGACAAGAATGGACGCCACGGCGGCCGTGGCTCGACGTTCGAGCTGGGTCATTCGGCTGGAGCTTGGAATTTACGAGATGCCCGCTGACGCGACGACGATGGAAACTTGGTCGCGCTTCGGACGCTGCTTATAGTATCAGGTTCCCTCATGGACTCCGGCCAGGCATGCATCACATCAGCGTTCGCGGCGCGCGCACTCATAATCTGCGAAATATCGACCTTGATTTACCGCGCGACCGATTGATCGTGATCACCGGCCTGTCCGGCTCGGGGAAATCGTCACTGGCCTTCGACACCATTTACGCCGAAGGCCAAAGGCGCTACGTGGAATCGCTGTCGTCCTATGCCAGACAATTTCTCTCGGTGATGGAGAAGCCCGATGTCGATCGCATCGAAGGTTTGTCGCCGGCCATCTCCATTGAGCAGAAATCGACTTCGCATAACCCCCGTTCGACCGTCGGCACAGTCACCGAAATTTACGATTATCTGCGCCTGCTATTTGCGCGCATCGGCACGCCCTATTGCCCGGATCATGACCTCGCGCTCAATGCCCAAACCGTCAGCCAGATGGTGGACCAGGTCCTGGCGATGGAGACGGAAAGCGCGCTTCTGCTGCTGGCACCGGTGGTCCGTGATCGCAAGGGCGAACACCAGCAATTGCTCAGCAGGTTGCGCAGCGAGGGCTTCATCCGCGCCCGGATCGACGGGATTATTGTTGAGCTGGATGAACTGCCGGATCTGAACCCGAAAGTCAAACACACGATCGAAGTGGTGGTGGACCGCTTCCGGGTTCGCTCTGATATCGGCCAACGCCTGGCGGAATCCTTTGAGACGGCTCTGCGTCTGGGCGATGGTCTTGCCCAGATCGCCCCCTACGGCAAGGAGGGCAAAGAAACCTTGTTCTCGGCCCGCTTTGCCTGCCCGCACTGCGGATTCAGTATCAAGGAACTTGAGCCGCGCTTGTTCTCCTTCAATAGCCCGCATGGAGCCTGCAATGAATGTGATGGTCTGGGCACGCTCTCGGTCTTTGATGCCGAGCGGGTGATAACCGACCCGGCGCTCAGTCTGGCGAGCGGCGCGATTCGCGGCTGGGATCGACGCAATGCCTATTATTTTCAGCTGATCAACTCGCTCGCCAATCATTACGAATTTGATGTTGATCAGCCATTTCAGGATCTGCTGCCCGAGATACGCGACGCCATCCTGTTCGGCAGCGGCAAGCAGAAGATCGAATTTCAGTACGTCAATTCCCGTGGAGGCGTCAGCAGTCGCAAACACAAGTTCGAGGGCGTCGTACCCAATCTGGAGCGCCGCTATCGCGAAACCGAGTCGCCCGCGGTGCGCGAGGAACTGGCACGTTATCGCAGCGACAAGGCCTGTCCGGCCTGCGGGGGCTCCCGTCTGAACCGCGCAGCCGGAAACGTGCGCATCGCCGGCCATCGCCTACCAGAACTGGGTTCGAAGTCGATTCGGGACGCGGCACGCTGGTTCGGAGACCTTGAACTGGCGGGTCAGCAGGCCGCAATTGCCGACCGCATATTGCGAGAAATCAGGCAGCGCCTGGAGTTTCTCAACAACGTGGGCCTGGAATACCTGAATCTCAGCCGCAGCGCTGAAACCCTGTCCGGGGGTGAAGCCCAGCGAATCCGCCTGGCCAGCCAGATCGGAGCCGGTCTGGTCGGGGTGCTTTATGTTTTGGACGAACCATCGATAGGCCTGCATCAACGGGACAATCGGCGGCTGATTGATACCCTGCTGCGGCTGCGCAATCTGGGCAATACAGTCATCGTGGTCGAACACGATGAGGAGGCCATCCGCACGGCGGACCATGTGGTGGACATCGGCCCAGGCGCAGGCGT
>JBFIIN010000452.1:0-2774 GCA_041601225.1 Oceanococcus sp. | reverse complement strand
GCGCTCCCTATCCGTGCTGTCCGCGCGGCGCTCGATATACGGCGGCAAAGGTATGTCGCCCTGCGCGTCCAGCAGTTCCATCCAGCTGCCACTGGATAATTGCAGCTGAAAAAGATCATCCTCGCGCCCGAGCACTTCGACCGGCTGGGCGCCTATGAACAGACGCGCACCCGCCCGTGGACTCTTGCTGGCGCGCAATTGCGCCAAGGCCTGGGTATCCGACTGCACACGCTCGATCAGGATTTCGAGCTTGCCGCCAGTTTCCTTGCGGCCCCGCAATCGGGCTGGTATGACCCGCGTGTCATTGAAGATCAGCAGGTCTGGGGCGCTGAGGAATCCCGCAAAATTGCGCATCTGACTATCACGGCATGCGCCCTGTTCCAGAACCAGCAAACGCGAGTCGGAGCGCCGCGGCAACGGGGCTTGGGCGATGAGTTCGGGGGGGAGTTGGTAATAAAAATCTGAACGATTCATCGCGCAATGCTACCGATTCCGCCACAGTTGCGGATATACTCCGCGACCGCTGGGCTAGCCCCGGCCCGGACGTGACGACGATTAGCCGAAGTGGCGGAACTGGTAGACGCGCCGGATTCAAAATCCGGTTCTGGCAACAGAGTGGGAGTTCGATTCTCCCCTTCGGCACCATCATTTTCTTTGTTTTCCGGGCGTTGCGGCATCCTTGGTGCAAATCTGGTGTAATTGCTGCAATCCCCTTCGGCACCAGTACTGTGTCCTGTAGGTCAGGAATCGAGACATCGCGCCTGCGCCGCGTCTTTCCGAATCAGTCCGGCGCGCGCTCGGCGGCCAGGCTCGAGTCAGCCGAACAGTCCCAGACGGCGACGGTCATCGTAGCCGGGCAGAATTTCCCCGACCGCGACTGGACGCAGCTGGCGCTCGAGAATTTCAGCCAGAATCTGGCGATGATCGGTACCGATTTCAAGGTCGCCCTGGTGTAAGCGCTCAGCCGCCAGACCAGGCCAGTCGCCATAGATGCGACCACCGCGAACCCCTCCACCGAGAACGAAGATGCAGGTTCCTCGACCGTGGTCGGTTCCGGCGGATGAGTTTTCCCGCACCCGGCGGCCGAATTCACTGATCACCAGGGTCGTGACCCGGTCAAACCGCGCGCCGAGGTCGATTCGAAATGCGGCCAGGCCAGCAGCCAGGGAATTCAGCATTGGCGGGAGGCGCGTTGCCAGGTTCACATGATGATCCCAGCCGCCCAGATCCAGCGTCATCAGTTCACTGCCGACGCCGCTTTTGATGTACTGCGCCGCCTGCTGCAAACCGCGCCCGAAGCCGTTGGCCGGATAGGCCGCGCCAGGCTCGGGCGCAATGGCATACGGGCGCGCGGCGGCCAGACTGGAAATCGCCTCGAGTGTCGTGTTGGCGCGAAGCTCATACCCGCTGCCGCGATCATGCAGGCCCCGCACGGCCTGTCCCCATCGTGAACCGCTGCGGGCATGCAGTTCGAACGTTGAGCTATCGGGAATGGCCAGCGCGAATGGCCAGCCGATAAAGCTGCGCTCCACCACGCTGCTTATGCTGATTGAACGCAGTACCGAATCATCCGCCCGGGCACTCGCAGCCAGATAGCGCGCGGACCAGCCGGGCGCGCTTTCGTCGGCGCGCGTCATGCCCGCCGAAACCAGGTCCTGGGCCACGAAATGCGAGCGGCCGGCAGCGGGATTGCCCGCGGCATGCACAATGGCCAGGTCACCCGCGTGAAAACAGGGCAACAGTTCCTGCAGCGCCGGATGCAGGCCAAATCGACCATCCAGATCATGCGCCGCTTGCGGACCGCTGCCGGGTTCTGCGACCGCCAGAGTTGGACGCGCTGCATAGTAGCCCGCATCGAAATACGGCACGACGGCACTCAGGCCGTCCATGCCGCCACGCAGAAATATCGTCAGCAGGCTGTGCGGCTCGGCCCCGTTCTTCGCCGGGACTGAACTGTCGGTGCTTCGACCTGTTGAGCTGAGATTCATGGTCTAGATCAGCTGGTAGTAGGGCGATGCCAGCAGCAGCCCGGCGACCGCCTCGGCCACGTCCTGCAACTCCTGTCCGCTGAGTTCGGCGTCCGGGTTTCCGGCGCCGGCGAAGTCCACCAGCAGCTGACGATGGGCTGGCAACAACTCGCGACGGACAATGGCCAGAGCCAATTTGTCCACCGTGGTCGCGGCCGTTTCCGAATTCGCCAGCAGCCCCTGCACATGAGAGTTACCATTTGTGTTGCGTGCGTCACCGAGCGCTGCGGAAAACTCCCAGCGTTCCAGAAATCCCGCCGCGCTAATCCAGTGCGCAGCCTGGTCGGGAAACCCGTTGGGCGCTAACCAGGCATGGGGCACATGGCCCATGCGGCCCAGCGCTTCGATCGGGTCGGGCCCGTAATAATCCGCCGAATCGGGGGCGAGCGTGCGCACCGCGCCGCAGACCATCAGACGCGGAGTGCGAAACTTGCTGTCACGCTGCGTGCGAAATTCCACATCCGCCACGATGGCCTTCATCAGCTGGTAGACATCGCCGTCGGTGTCCAGAAAGACTTGAGCGATCCGGCTCACGAGATCCGGCGGCGGCTCATCAGACACGAAGCGGCGGCACAGCTTGAAGCTGACATATCGCGCGGTAGCCGCATGTCCGGCCAGAATGTTCAACACCATTTCGCCATCTTCGATCCCGCCTCCCGCCGGAATCTGATGGCCCAGCACAATCTTCTCACCCGAATCGTGAAAACTGACGTTGAAGAAAAACTCCCGGGTCCCGGGATTGATCCG
>JBFIIN010000451.1:0-2776 GCA_041601225.1 Oceanococcus sp. | reverse complement strand
GCACCAGGCTTTGCATCCAGGTGTTGAGCGCGTTGATCAGGGTCCATTCCGGCTGCGGCGAGTAACGCCGGATCGATTCCAGGTCCGTGAAGGGCACGCCATAAAGGCGTTCCATGGTCAGCACGCGGCGGGTCGTGGCCTGGTGATAGACCCGGGGGGCGACCGCGGTATCGTTGCCGCTATCGGCCAGATACTTGCGAAATATCTCGATATTCTGCGCTTCGGCCAGAAAATCGCACTCCTTGAGCATAGTGTCCTGGACATCACCAATGATGTCGGCCAGAGACGCCCGATCAACGCCCGGCACCAGCTTTTCCAGGACCCGGGCCGACACATACAGCACGTTGAAATCCGTGGCCAGCACGGTCTCCACACCCGGCTTCTGCACCTTGATGACCACATCCTCGCCGCTCGCCAGCGTGGCCGCATGAACCTGGGCAATCGATGCCGAGGCCAGCGGTTCGGGATTGATGCTGCGGTAGATTTCCGACAGCGGACGCTCCAGATCTTCGCGCAAAACCTGCTCGACATAACTGAATGGCACGGGCGGCACATTGTCCAGACAACCCTGGAATGCTTCCACATATTCACGCGGGAACAGGGATGGGGCGCTGGCAATGAACTGCCCCAACTTGATATAGGTCGCCCCCAGACTTTCGAAGGTTTCCCGCATGAGCACGGGGGTCGGCGGCCGATTCCCGCGCACCCAGTCCAGGCCGGTCCGACTCAGCACGCGCGCCGTCTGACCCAGGCGCAAGCCGCTGCTGACCGTACTCTGCACCACCTGCCATGTTTTATTGCGCTGCAACAACTCAAGCTCCAAAAAATCCCGCGCGAGGGCGGGTTCAGATGCAAAATATAGCACAGGGCGCGACGCGATCAGCCTCCGCCTGGCAAGCGGCGCATCAGGCTTTCCTGCGCGACCGAGGCCACCAGTTCACCCGCCTGGTTGAATATCTGCCCGCGACTCAAGCCCCGCGCTGCCTGCGCGGTCGGGCTGTCCATGCAGTACAGCAGCCATTCATCGGCCCGGTAGGGTCGGTGAAACCACAGGGCGTGATCCAGGCTCGCCACCACCATGTCGCGCTGCACATAGCTCACCGCGTGCGGCAGCATGGCCGTGGACAGCAAATTGTAGTCTGAGGCATAGGCCAGCACGCACTGGTGCAGCCCAGGCTCGTCGGGCAAGCGTCCTTCGGCGCGAAACCAGATTTGCTGCGCGGGCTCCCCGGCCTTGGGCTGGAACGGATTCTGCGGGTTCACCAGACGAAATTCGATAGCCAGCTCCCGGGTAAAGGCGGCGCGGAATCCGGGCGGACAATCGGCCAGCCAGCGTTCACGCCATTGCTGCTGGCTCAGCAACTCCTCGGGCGCGGGCACCTTGGGCATTGCGGGCGCATGCTCCAGCCCGACCTCCGCACGCTGAAATGACACCATCATGCTGAATATGGGTCGTCCATGCTGGATCGCATGCACCCGGCGCACACTGAAACTGCGGCCATCGCGAATCCGCTCCACGTCGTAAACGATCGGCGCCTGCATGTCGCCGGGGCGCACGAAATAGGCGTGCAGCGAATGCGCCAACTCGATATCCACGGTTCCGCGAGCGGCAACCAGCGCCTGACCAAGCACCTGCCCGCCGAACACGCTCTTGCCGCCCAGATCCAGGCTCTGGCCGCGGAACAGGTTGGTTTCAAGCTGCTCCAGATCGAGCAGTCGGATGAGGTCCTGCAATACCGTGTTCATGCGTACTTTCGCTCAGGGGCAATGACGCGCGGGGGCACCCGTCCGCGCCGCCCGGATACTACAGGGCAATCGCCCCGGTCCGGTACCTGAGAATCGCGATTTGTGGGATTCTCCCGCCCGCAGCCATCCGCAACCATGACTATCAACAGGAGGCACCATGCCTGAGCACAAGATCACCCTGGAACATGAGTTCCTCGCAAGTCCAGAGCAGGTTTTCGACTATTTCGCCGATCACGAGAAATTCGGCCGGCTCTGGCCCGCCAAGATTCGGCGCATCAAGACCGGCGAATCCGAGCCCAACGGCATTGGTTCGGTTCGTGAAATCCGCGTGGGTCCGGTGCGGCTGGAGGAAACCATTGTCAGCTTTCGCCGCCCTGAATTGCTGGAATACCGCGTGACGCGCGGTGGCCCACTGAAGAACCATCTGGGCCACATCGAATTTCACCGCAGCGATAGCGGTGGCACCCGGATTTTCTACACGATTGAATACGATGGCCGCTTCCCTCTTGTTGGAGGCCTGATCGGCAAGCAGCTCCGGCGCGACTGGACACAGGGGGTGAGTCGGGTCGAGCAGGAACTCGCGCCGCTGGCTTCGAGCTAGCCCGCACCGGTAAGCTGGCCGCTCGCCCAAAGCCCGGATTGCGCGAACATGACCCAACTGCATGTGTTGATCGTTGATGATTCCTTGTCTGCGCGCTTCGCAATCCAGCGTGGCCTGGAAAAACTTGAGGTGAAGGTCAGCACGGCGAAATCCGGGCGCGAGGCTCTGGCGCTGCTGCAGACGCTGCGTCCAGACGCGATCTTCATGGATCACGTCATGCCCGACCTCGACGGTCTGGAAACTCTGGCCAGACTTCGTCAGTCTGCCCATTTACCCCAGGTACCCGTCGTGATCTGCTCCTCCAACGACAGCGCAGAATACGTCGCGCAGGCGCGCACCCAGGGCGCGGCTGAAGTGATTCACAAACCGCCCGAGCCGAGTGAAATGGAGCGGATTGTGGCGGCCTTGCGCCGCGGCAACCTGAGCCCG
>JBFIIN010000450.1:0-2790 GCA_041601225.1 Oceanococcus sp. | reverse complement strand
TACCGATAGGTCAGCAAGTCCGCATTCACGCCTTCGAAGCGGCTGTGCTCATTGAGTGAACTCAGAATCCGGCTGCCCGCGCCGTATACCACCTTGGTGATCCCACAATTCACCAGACCCAGGCTCAGGCGGAAAGACTCCGCGGCGCCCAGATTCAACAGATGCCGTGCTATGGCCATGATCGGCCCGCCTGAGGTGAATACCAGCGCAGTTTTCGAGGGTCCCAATTCGTCCACGACCTGCTCCAGGGCGCCCACGCAACGCTCGCAGAAATGCGGCCAGGACTCGGCGTAGTCTGCCTGGTGTTCGCCCTCGACCCAGCGACTGATCGCCTGGGCGAAGAAGTCCTCAAAGGCCTGGCGCATCTTCAGGGTCCTGGCCATGTCGGCCAGCATCACCAGTTTATTTGAATAACGCGGTTCGGCCCGGCGGATGATCTGCTCGTGATCGAACTCGTTGAAACCCGTCACGATCTTCGGCACCTGATCCAGCCCCATGGATTCCAGGCAACGCTCGGCGGTCTGGCGATGTCGTTTCATGCCGCCGGAATACACGGCGTCAACCTGCAGACCCCGCTCGCGCAAGGCCAGGCCCAGCTGCGCGGATTGCTGCCAACCGGTTTTCGACAATTTGTCGTAGTCGGGCTTGCCGAAGGAGGCCTGCCCGTGACGTATCAGGTAGATCGCGCCCATCAGATACCCGACTCCCGGATCAAACGGCGGCAGCGCCAGTCAAAATAATTCACCATGATCCAGAAGTTGCGAAAGGCGGGATTGCGGGTCTGCTTGTGGTGGTAACGGAAATAGATCTGCTGGGCGATGACGGCAAGGCGGAACAGGCCGAAGACCTCGTAGAAAACCCAGTTGTCGATCTGGTAGCCCATCTTGCCCAGGTAGTAGGCGACCACCTCGTCCCGGCTGGGCATGCCCGGCAGATCGCTGGGCTGACGCTTGGTCATCTGCATCAGTTTGCCGTCGTCGGCCTGGATCCAGTAGGCCAGGGCACTACCCAGTTCCATCAGCGGGTCGCCCAGCGTCGCCATCTCCCAGTCGAGTACGCCGATGATCCGGGTCGGCTGCTGTTGATCGAGAATCACATTGTCCAGACGCCAGTCGTTGTGAATGACGCAGGTCGCAACATCATCAGGCTGATTCGCGGCCAGCCAGTCACGGACGCGGCGAAAACTCGGGACATTCCAGGTTTTGGCCTTGAGATAGCGCTGCGACCAGCCGCTCACCTGCCGCCCGACATAGCCCGCGCCCTTGCCCAGTTCGGCAAGACCGGCCGCCTGATAGTCGACCTGGTGCAACTCCACCAGCTTGTCCAGGAAGGCGTGACACAGCGCGCGGCTCTGCGCCGGGTCCAGTTGCAGGCCACGCGGCATTCGCGCCCGCGGAATCAAGCCCGCCACCCGGCGCATGACGTAGAACTCGCAACCCAGCACCGACTCGTCCTGGCACAGGGCAATCATCTCGGGCACGCAGGGATAAACCGGCTTCAGCGCCTGCTGCACCCGAAACTCGCGACCCATGTCGTGCGCTGATCTGGCCTTGGTGCCGGCTGGCGGCCGGCGCAAGATCAGATCGTGCTCGGGATATTCCAGGCGATAGGTCCAGTTCGAGGCACCGCCGGAGTACTGGGTGATCCGCGGCGCGCCAGCCAGCCCCGGCAAATGCGGCAACAACCACTGCGTGATGGCGGCTCCGTCGAGTTCCTCGCCCGCACGTACAGCGCCGGCCCCATCCGCGGCCGGCAGCAATGCCGAATCATTCATTTGGCCGCGCGTGCCTTGTTCATCTGGCCGCGATATTTGCCCAGCTCCATGCGCGCGATCATGCCGCGGTGCACCGCATCCGGGCCGTCCGCGATCCGCAGGCAGCGGGCAATGGCGAAAATTCCGGCCAAGGGCGTGTCATGCGACACGCCGGCCCCACCGAACATCTGGATGGCCTCGTCCGCCACCTGTTGCAGCACGTTGGGGGCCACCACCTTGATGGCCGAAATTTCGGTGAGCGCCGGCAGCGCGCCGACCTTGTCGATCTTCCAGGCGGCGTACAGTGTCAGCAGGCGCGCCTGATCTATGGCCATGCGCAGATTCGCCACCCGCTCCTGGTTGCCACCCAGATTGATCAGCGGCTTGCCGAAGGCTTCGCGGCTGATGCCGCGTTCGATCATCAGCTGCAGCGCCCGCTCCGCAGCGCCGATGGCCCGCATGCAGTGATGGATGCGCCCCGGCCCCAGGCGGCCCTGCGCGATCTCGAATCCCTTGCCCGCACCATGGATGATGGCCGATACCGGCAGCCGCACATCCTCGAACCAGACCTCGCCATGGCCATGCGGCTCGTCGTAATCCCCGAACACCGACAGCATGCGCTTGATGCTCACGCCGGGCGTATCCATGGGTACCAGCACCATGGAATGTTGCTGATGGCGGTTGGCCTCGCTGTCGGTCAGCGCCATGAATATGCCAATCTTGCAGCGCGGATCACCAACCCCGGACGACCACCATTTCTTGCCGTTGAGCACGACCTCGTTGCCTTCGATGCGGGCGGTGGCCTGCATGTTGGTGGCATCCGATGATGCGACATCGGGCTCGGTCATGAAGAACACCGAGCGGATCTCGCCCGCCAGCAAGGGCTTGAGCCATTGCTCTTTCTGTTCCTCGCTGCCGTATTTGTAGAGCACTTCCATGTTGCCGGTGTCCGGCGCGCTGCAATTGAAGATCTCGGAGGCAAACAGGCTGCGACCCATCTCCTCGGCCAGCGGCGCATATTCGACATTGGACATGCC
>JBFIIN010000449.1:0-2824 GCA_041601225.1 Oceanococcus sp. | reverse complement strand
GCCAGCGCTCCAGACAGTGGTTCAAAAGCCGGGCGCCGGTCCCCGGGAACACTGCAGCTACCGTCAGCAGCGAGCTGTCGGGCCAATCGCACACGGCCGCGCCGGCGTCTCCGGGCCGCACCCGCTCATGGCGATTGCAGAGTTCCAGCCAACTCAGGCCCAGACGCCGGGCCAGACCCGACCCGTGCAAGACAAGTTCTGTACGCCAGCCTTCGTGCAGGGCACAGCCCAGCATCGATTTCCAGCGTCGCAACCAGCCGCTCATGCCGCACCGTCCTGCGCGCCGGGCGCATAGCCCAGTGCGTCGATATCCGCCGCCAGCGTTTCCTCGAGGCAGCGAATCTCATCGGCCGCCAGATACTCCGTGGCGCGCAGGTGGGTTGCATGGATGGGGGCAAACAGCTCGGGGTAAGGCGCATCGCCGCGCTCGTCGCGCTGATCCGCGGGCAGCAATTGCGCCGGCGGTTCCATGCCGAGAAAGGCATAAACTTCGCGGAGCACCGCAGCCGGGTCCGCGACCAGATCTTCATACTTCAGCATCAGCAATTGAGCCGGGTAGCGGCGCCGCGCAAGGCGCCAAGCGCGCAGCAACATCTGATAATCCTTGGCAAAATCCGGCGCGGGACGGTGCAGCCAGGCCAGCTCCGACTGTGGCCGCCCCGCGCTCCGCTCGCGTTGCTGGCGCTTGCGGTGCGAGGCGAGCACGTCCACCGGGTGGCGCAGTATGCAGATCACCTTGGCGTCGCCGAATGTAGCGAATATCTCAGGCAGCATATGGCCGTGCCCCGGAGTCTTTTCCAGGCTGCGCCGGCAGCCGCGCGCCTGCAGGGCATAGCCGAAGTAGGTCCGCAGCAGCGGCCCGCTGCGATTGAAGGCCCAGGCCAGGCGTCGCCCGGGCCCGCTCCAGCGCAACCGACCCACCAGTCGCGATTTCCAGAATGGCGAAGCGGCAACCAAGGCGGTCAGCAGCCTCTGCCAGCGTTGCAGTACGGCAGTGTCGCGATTGAATGCCGCAAGCGCGCTCTCGTCCTCCAGCAGAAAATGCCGTGCCGGCAGATAGTTGGCTGCCCGTTCATCGAAGCTGCCGCGCGGGCACTGAAACAGTTTGGTCTCGGACACATCGCTGGCCCAGGCCGCATTGCGTGGCCGGAAGTCATCATGTTGCTGCAGGCTGCGAAACAACAGACTGGTACCCGAGCGCGGGGGACCGACAATGAACACCGGTGCCTTCACTGCGGGGGCGACTTTCATCTGGGCAACCACTGCGGCCGACGCTGAAACCAGCGCTCGATCAGCATGTAGAACGCGTATCCCACGACTATGCTCAGCGCGAATCCCAGCACATGGCGCAGCAGCCAGTCCCGCGGTTCGAATCCAATGTCCATGCCGTGTCGCAGCATCATCAACACCGGAACGTGGGTCAAGTAGATGGAATAGGAGGCGCGGCCCACCGATGCCAGAGCCACACCCAGGCGGCCGCCCCGGGCAGTTCCGCGATTTGTCTCGCCATCACTCAGGTAATTGATCAGACAAAAACAGGCCAGGCCAAAGGCCAGTTCGCCTAGCGCATGCAGCGGCACCAACACATCGACGCCCAGCAAGCTCAGCTGACCACTGAGTACAGGCAGCGACCTCAGGCTGGTCTGGGCGAGGAAATCAAACAGATTCCGATTGCACAGAAAGCCGAGCAACAGCAATCCCAGCGCCGTCCAGCCGCTTCGTACTGGCGCCGGCAAACGAATCAAGCCGAGGTAGTGTTCGACGGCGAGTGCCCCCAACATCCACAGGAACCAGAATTTGAAGGCCCAAAATTGCCAGCCGCCCAGGCTAAGTACATCGGGAATAATCACCCATGTCCCGGCGCCTGCGGTCAGAACCCGCCACGCCAGGGAAATCAAAAAGCCGAGCATGAGTGTTCGCGCCCAGCCAAAGCGAACCACCATGGGCAACAGCAGCAGATACAGCAGGTACAGATGCTCTTCCGTGCCGAGACTCCAGAACGCCCCGTTACCCAGGCCGTTGGCATACTCGGCGGTGAGGTTGTGCAGCATCAGCAGGTGGGCGAGCAGATCAACGCCGAACAAGCCATTGCGGGTTACGGCCTCCCCCAGACCCCAGGACACCAATAAAGAAAATACGATCGCGGCTAAATATGGCGGATACAGGCGGTAGGTGCGCCGGCTCCAGTACGCCAGCCAGTTCACCCGATAGTCCCCCGTAGCCACCCGCCCGCGCGCGGTGCCCAGATGAATGCAAAAGCCAGAAATAACGATGAACAGCGGGACCCCGAGATAGCCGTAGTCAAACAACAGACCCAGAAAGAAGAAGGGATGCTCTCGCCAGCCACCCGGGGCCCAGCTGGGGATGTGCATGGCCACCACAGCCAGCGCGGCGACCCCGCGCAGCATGTCGATGGATTGCAGACGCCCCGGACTGGGCAGGGCTTGAGTCATTCGCGCGCGCCGATCTTGCGTGCCGGCGCACCGGCCCAGATTTCAAAGGCCGGAACATCGACAGTCACCACCGAGTTTGCCCCTATAACCGCCCCGTCGCCGATATGCACACCCGGGCAAACCACCACCCCGGCGCCCAGCCACACATCGTCGCCCAGCACCACGCCAAGACGGCGGGTATCGGCGCCCTGGGCCATGATCGGCTGGTCGCGCCGCAGCGCGTGGTTGGAACCCACCAGAGTACAAAACTGACTGATCAGGCATTTACTGCCAATAAGCACATCGGCCCCGCCACTGGCGCGCAAATTGTTGTATTCACCCAGCCAACTGCCATTGCCAATCACAATACGCCCGTAACCGTTGCTTTCATC
>JBFIIN010000448.1:0-2836 GCA_041601225.1 Oceanococcus sp. | reverse complement strand
TGCTGCGACGGCAACCAGACTTCCAGGTCATAGGTGCGGGCTGCCGAAAAACCCAGATCACCCGTGCATAATTCCACCGCGCGATAAGGCAATTCCAGCAGCTGCAATATGGTTTCGGCATCGGCGGTGAGTTGCTCCAGCGCGTTATAGGATTGCTCCGGCTGCACGATCTGCACCAATTCGACTTTTTCGAACTGATGCTGCCGAATCAAACCGCGCGTGTCCTTGCCGTGCGAGCCGGCTTCCGAACGGAAACAGGGTGTGTGGGCCACGAATTTCAGAGGCAAGTCGGCGCCCTGCAGTATCTGGTCGCGCACCAGGTTGGTCACGGGAACTTCCGCGGTTGGCGCCAGGTACCATTCATGGTCGGTCAGGTGAAACAAATCCTCTTCAAATTTGGGCAGTTGACCGGTGCCAATCAAGCTATCGCGGTTAACGACATAGGGTACGTAGACCTCCTGATACCCGTGATTTTGTGTGTGCTCGGTCAACATGAATTGCACCAGCGCCCGCTGCAGGGCAGCGAGCGGCCCACGCAGAACCGAAAAACGAGCACCGGCAATTCGTGCTGCCGCCGCAAAATCCATCGCCCCCAAGCCTTCGCCCAGGTCCACATGATCGCGTGGCTCGAAACCGAGAGGTCTGGGTTCGCCCCAGCGCCGTAACTCGGCGTTGTCATTTTCATCTGCGCCGTCCGGAACCGCTGCGTGTGGGCTGTTCGGAATATGCAGCGCGAGCTCCCGCACTTCGAGCTGCAGGTCGTCCAGCTCCCGCTTCAGGACATCCAGTTCACCGCCCAGCTCTGCGACCGCCGCTTTGAGCGGCTCGATGTTGCCGCCGCGGGCTTTGACCTGACCGATTTCCCGGGAGCTGCTGTTGCGTCGCGCCTGCAGTTCTTCGGTGCGCACCTGGATGTCCTTGCGCCGTGTTTCCAGCGCCTCCAGCCGTTGAACATCAAGATCCATGCCGCGGCGGGCCATCTGGACCGCGACCGCATCGGGGTGATTCCGCAATAATTTTGGATCAAGCATGGCTAGGCATCAGCAACACAGGGCCGCGCATTGTACGCGACCCGCCAGGCGCGCGGGCGCCGGCGCTCCGCATGCAGAGCTATGCCGCCGCCTAGCGCGAAACGCCGGAAACCGGCCCCGGATCGTCGACCGTAGCAACTGCATTGCGCGACAGATCACCCTCAAACAGCGATTCCAGTTCTTCCGACATCTCGCGGGCACTTTGAATCATCAGTTTTTCATCGTGATAAACCGCTTGCTGCTTGAGCAGCAGCTTTTCATCGTGCTCCCGGAACTTCGCGACAGTCGCCGCCGCCGCCAACTCGCTGTGGCCCAGGCGGACCAGCAAACGCTCGGACAGAGCCAAGCTGGAGAAAAAGGTATGTCGGACGACATCGGTGATGCCGCGGTCGTAGAGCCGCAGCGCATGCTGGCGGTTCTTGGCCGCAGCGATGATTTGCAGATGCGGAAAATGCCGTTGCAGCAGATCCACGACCCTCAGGGACTGCTCGGGATCGCCCAGCGTGACCACCGCCAGCCTCGCCGAAGCCGCACCAGCAGCGCGCAGCAACTCCAAGCGGCTGGCGTCGCCAAAATGAATCTTGGTGCCAAACCGGCGCACGCGATCCACCTGTTCCGGGTGGATTTCCAGAGCCGTAAAGCCAATCCCGCGCACCCGCAGAATCCGCCCGATGATCTGTCCCACCCGGCCGAAACCGGCAATAAGCACGGGATGCTGCTCATCGGTAGGCATATCGAATTGGGGCTCGGCGCCGGACTGCGACGCTAGGCGCTCAACCAGCAGATTGAGCAGCGGCGTCAGCGCCATGCTGACGCTCACCGCCAGCACGGCGACCGCCAGCTGCTCCGGACTCAGGAGCTGAGCGCCGGACATCAGGGCCAGTAACACAAATGCGAATTCACCCCCCTGAGACATCAAGGTCGCCAGGCGCAGGCTCTCGCGCAGGCTGCGGCGTGCAAGCAATGCCACGCTCATCAGCACCACGCCCTTGATCGACAGCAGAATCACCACGAATCCCAGCACGGCGCGCGGATCGGCGAACAGCAGACGCAGGTCCAGGCCCACGCCCACGGTGATGAAAAACAAGCCCAGAAGCAGGCCCTTGAAAGGCTCGATCTGGGCTTCAAGTTCGTGGCGGTACTCGGAGTCGGCCAGCAACACCCCGGCCAGGAAGGCTCCCAGGGTCATCGACAGACCCACGCTTTCCATCAGCGCCGCGGTGCCCAGGACCACCAGCAGGGCTGTGGCAGTGAAGATTTCCGGCGGAGCATGCTCCGCGATCAGTTTGAATGTAGGCCGCAACAAATAGCGACTGACCAGCAGCAGGCCGCCGCCGGCCACGACGATCTTGAGCAAGCCCAGACCGGGACCGGAATGCGTTTCCACGACCCCGCTGGCCAGCAATGGCACAACTGCGAGCAGGGGAATCACGGCCATATCCTGGAACAGCAGAATTACGAAGGCATCGCGCCCCACCCGGCCATTGGTGGCCTGTCTCTCGCTGAGCAACTGCAGGACCAGCGCCGTGGACGACATCGCCAGGGCCAGCCCCATCAGGAAGGCGGTCCCTGGGGACAAATTCCAGGCTGCCGCCAGAACCAGGGCCAGGGCTACGGCACTCACCAGCATCTGCGCGCTGCCCAGCAGCAGAATGGGTCTCCGCAACACCCACAGACGCGCCGGCTGCAGCTCAAGACCGATCACGAAGAGCAGCAGGACCACACCGAGTTCGGAGATACCATGCAGGGTGGCGGCATCCTCCACGAGCCGAAAGCCCAGAGGACCGACCACGATTCCGGCCAGC
>JBFIIN010000447.1:0-2849 GCA_041601225.1 Oceanococcus sp. | reverse complement strand
GGTAATCCAGCTCAAGCTCGATCGGCTCATCATGCCTGAACAATCGCGATGTCAAACCATCAGATCTGCAAGTCCGCAATCCAGTTACCGCATCGGGTTTACCACGCCCCCAATCTGCTGAATCATCGACATTGCTCTCATTGTTCGAATCTCCACCGGCGTAAACATCAATCACCTCATCGATCCCGCAATCGGCCACCACTTTTCCTGCGCTTAACAGGATTCCTCGTGTACACAGCCGTCTAACCGTGTCGAGCTGATGGCTCACGAATATCACCGTTCGTCCCTCCTGAGCCCGTTGCTCCATTTTTCCCAATGAGCGCCGTTGAAACTCGGCATCGCCCACGGCCAACACCTCGTCCACGAGCAGAATTTCAGAGTCCAAATGGGCGGCCACGCCGAAGGCTAAGCGCACCCGCATCCCCGATGAGTAGCGCTTGACCGGCGTGTCGATAAACTTTTCAACACCCGCAAAAGCGACGATTTCGTCAAACCGTGTTTGCACTTCACGGCGCGACATACCCAAAATTGCACCGTTGAGATACACATTTTCACGCCCGCTCAATTCCGGATGAAAGCCGGTCCCAACTTCCAATAGACTGGCCACCCGCCCCCGGGTAACGATGCGTCCGCGGCTTGGGTCAGTGATGCGGCTCATCACCTTCAATAAAGTGCTCTTGCCGGCACCATTTCGGCCAATGATGCCGACGGCTTCGCCTTCTGCGACCTCAAAACTCACATCCTGCAGCGCCCAGAATTCCTGCGGGTCCGGCGCCTCAGTTTTTTGCCCACGCAGTCGACGCCCCCACCGCTCGGTCAACTCACGCACCGACCCCGGAGAAACCGTGGCGCCCAGGCGGTAAGACTTGCCAATATTCTGAACAGATACTGGCGGCAAAGAATTTCGTTGGCCGACCACGATCAGATCACATCTGCGAATCGGCGCTGCACACGAACGAAATAGTTCACGCCCAATAGCGCGAGCACCATCGCAGAGGCCGCAGAAAATCCCAGCGCCGGCCAGTCAAACTCACGCCCCAGCAAACAGCTACGGTATCCCTCTATCAGACCGGCCATAGGGTTCAGGAAGTACAAAGTGCGCCATTGCTCAGGAACCAGGCTACTGGGGTAGATAATCGGTGAAGAATACATCCAGACCTGAACCAATACCGGCGCGACCTGCTTGAAATCTCGGTAAGTTACGGTCAACGCAGCCAAGGTCGTGCCGACCCCAATCGCCACCAGCACGGTCAGCATGGTCAATAGAGGAAATGCCAGCAGGTTCCAGCTCAAGGGAAACTGATAATAAATAAACAAAGCAAGCAGAATTCCTATGGACAGACAAAAATCCATAAGCAAGGCGAGCACGGTTGAGATCGGCACGATCAAACGCGGGAAATAGATCTTGCCAACCATACTGCTGGCACCGACCATCGATCCCGCCGCCCCGCTCAGAGCTTGCGAAAAAAACTGCCAGGGAATCATGGCCGCACAAACAAACAGCGGATAGGGATATCCATCCGACGGCACGCGCACCACGAAGCCAAAAAACACACTCATGATGATAAGGGTTAGGGCTGGCTTGATCAGCGCCCAGGCGATACCCAGCGCGGCCTGCTTGTAGCGGACCTTGATATCGCGCAACACGAAGGTCCAAAGCAATTCGCGAAAGGCCCAGACTTCCACCATATCACGCAGCGATCCGCCACGCGGTTCGATAATGGTTACGTGGCGCTGACCGAAGTAGCGCTCGTGCAATGCGTCGTCAGCTTTCATCTAATTGCGAGGGGACGCCGCGCGTGCGATGCACGTGCAAACGGATTTGAGACGCATTGGGGCAAGTCCATCAATATGATTCGCTGGGAAATAGCGGGGCTGGAAATCTAGCGTCCGTGCCACGGTTCTGCCAAGTGCATAGTTTAGCGACCCGGGCCGCGAAGGTCGACAAGCCGCGCAATCATGCAACAATTGGTCCTCTCAAAATTCAGCGGCCTCGATCATCGTTGGCGTGGTCGACCACACGAATCTTCATGCCTGCATACCCGCAACCGACTTTCTGCCCTGAGCGGCTGGCACCGCGCCCGCGTGATAGGTATTTATCGATTTCGGCCGACCCGGTTTTACTACTGCGCGGCTTGCCTGGCACCGTCCTACGGGCCGCCCCATGGCAATATCTGTGCATGCGAAGCTTCCGGCCCCAGGCCCTGAAAGAACCAGTCCCACAACAGCGGCCAGGTGCTAGTCATGGTTGAGTGCCCGGACTTTATCGGCATCGGGGTGCAAAAAGCCGGCACCACCTGGCTCGATCATGCGCTGCGGCAATGCCCCGATATCTGGCTGCCGCCGGTCAAGGAGCTGCATTATTTCGACGATCAGGATCGCGGTTTCCCGCAGCAATGGTACCGGCGCCTGAACTCACAAGCGCCCGGCTGTCGTCGCTGGCGCAGCGAATTGCGCCATCGCCTGCGGGCCGCCTTGCGCTACCGTGACCCGGCCGACTTACGCTGGACCCTGCGTTATTTTTTCGGCCAGCGCAGCGATGCCTGGTACGCATCCCTGTTTGATGGAAAACCCGGCCAGGTTCGCGGCGAAATCACGCCGCGCTATTCCCTGCTGCAGGAATCGACCGTCGCGGACATCGGCCGCAAGTTTCCCAGACTCAAGGCCATACTGCTGA
The DNA here is from genome assembly GCA_041601225.1 of Oceanococcus sp. Lineage (GTDB taxonomy): Bacteria > Pseudomonadota > Gammaproteobacteria > Nevskiales > Oceanococcaceae > JBFIIN01. Next base: position 172 of record JBFIIN010000447.1, on the reverse strand, counting down.
TCCGCAGTCCCGTGGAACGCAGCTGGTCGCAGATTCGCATGGATTTTCGCCGCAGCAAGACCGACGCAGAAAGGGAATGGTTACAGCGGAATCTGGACCGGCGCATACAGGCCCCCGATTTTCTGGCGCGCGCGGATTACCCCAGCATCATCGACCGCTGGGAACGTCATCT
>JBFIIN010000446.1:0-2854 GCA_041601225.1 Oceanococcus sp. | reverse complement strand
GCGACGAAGTGAAGTCCGGTCGGTACCCAATCCACGCATATCAGATTGATCCACCGTCGCAGCAAGCCTGTCGTGTCCTGTTCCAAGTGCACACAAACACATGCAGAAAATGACAGTAGTTGACAGGTCAATCCATATCAGAAGTGTGGACGGCAGAAACGCAATGGCCTGCGACTTCGCGCTGTCGCTCGAATTTCCCAACCCTGCTCGATAAAGAGCACGACTATGCGCCTCGAATGATCGAAAAAGTCGCTCCGAAATCGCTTTGTCTCGGCTCATCGGTTCCTACCGCCCAGGCTTCTAGCCCGGCTTATTCAAGGAACAAGCGAGGGCATGTCATGTTCATGAACAAGCCTGGCGGGGTGATCCAGTTTAGCTTCGGTGCCAAGCTGCGACCGGCCGACCAGGATGACCACGCCACACCGGAATCATCGTCATTCAGGTCGAAAGCGAGAAACAGCCAATGACTTTTGGTGTCCTCGCCTTTTTGCAAGGGCATGCAACCAGGCTCCTGTGCTCACGCGCCGTCCCGGCCGAGGTCGATGTTCCGGTCGGCGAAGCGCTGGAAATCCAATTCATGCATCGGCTCGATGTGGCAATTTCGAGAGTCGCAAATCTGGGGCAGCTTCCGCACCAGAGACACCCAAATGGCCAGGCGCAGGCCGCGCTGGCAAAACAGCTTGTAAGGCTCTGGTTGCGCAAAGTCATCGATGACCAGCAGATGGAGATGTTCGATGATGCCGCACTTGAGCTACTGGCATTCGCACAAAGCAATGACGGAATCGCCGGAGCTATCGAGCACGGCGTCGACTATCTTGAATGCGTGCCGCGCGATTTCCGGAGTCCAAAGCTTGCGAAATCCTGGGACCAACGCGTCGCGGCGATTACACTACGCACCGAGCGCCCGTAGCTCAGTTGGATAGAGCACGAGCCTTCTAAGCTTGTGGTCGCAGGTTCGAGCCCTGCCGGGCGCGCCATTTCCGCAAGCCTGCGCCGCTATTTCTTGCGCCGCTTTTTCTCGTCCGGCGTCTTCGCGCGCCAGCTCTGGGCACCGAGCAACACGATCAGCACCTGTTTTTCCAGATCTTTGACGAATTCATCGACCGCCGCCTGATTGTCTTCGGGCAGGTCGAGGATGTCGGGCGTCGCGCTCACCGCCAGCGAAATGATAATCCCGGCCAGGCGCTGCAAATCAGCCTGGGTCATTTGCGGAAACAGATTCATCAAGCGCAAATCTGAAGCCAGCTCAGTCGCGAAATGCGACATCTGGCTGCGGATCGCGGAGCGCATGCGCAGCGAACCCCCGGCTCGTTCGCGGGTCAGGACCAGCAAGGCGCCGCGCTGACCCATGCCGTATTCGACCAGGACCCGCACCGAATTGGAGATCATGTCCTTGGTCGCGGCCTGCTTGCACACGGCGCGCAACATGCCACGCAGAACCACGCCCACCTCATCGAGCAAGGCCAGGCCCAATTCCTCCATATCGGTGAAGTGCCGATAGAAGGCGGTGGGGCTGACCCCCGCCCGCCGCGTCACTTCGCGCAGGCTCATGCCGGCGAGTCCGCCCGTGTCCTCGGTCACGATGACCATCGCCGAATCGATCAAATTCTGGCGCGTATCGCCCCGAACCTTGCCACTGCTTTCTGGGTCTTTTTCCGTCCGCCGACGTCCTATTCGCGCCATGGCTGTCTCCTCGTTCTTTCGCCGAGGTTAACAGGCGTTTACTGATGTGTCACTGCCCCAGCGCCTCATTTTGACAATGTTTTCAGTTTGTTCCTGGAAAAGCACCAAATCTCAACACAGGACCGTTGTTGACACTCGTAAACTTAATGTTTACAGTTGTGCACATCAGCTGCTCAACCGGAGGAAATCAGTGCAAGCCACAACAACAAACAACGGCGGTTTACTGCAACGCGTCTTGAACCATCCCTGGATCGAGCGCGAGACCTTGAGCTTCCACCTCAGCGCCATCAATCCACTATGGTCTCTCACCGATTGCCGGGCCCGGATTGTGGAAATCCGCGACGAGACGCACGACACCAAGTCCTTCGTGCTGGAAGCCGGTTCCTGGTGGACGGGTTTTCGTGCGGGTCAGAACCTGGGCGTCGCCATTGAAATCGACGGCGTGACCCATCGCCGGCGCTATTCGATCTCGTCCTGCGAAAGTGGTGCCCGGCGCTTTACCATCACCACCAAGCGGGTGCTTGATGGCCGCGTATCCAACTGGATGCACGATCATTTGCAGGCTGGCGATGTGCTGAACTTGGCGCCGGTTGCCGGCGATTTCGTCCTGCCCCAGAGCTTGCCGCCGGCGCTGTTGATGCTGGCCGCCGGCAGCGGGATCACGCCGCTGATGTCCCAGGTTCGCAGCCTGCTGGCCGGCGGCTATGGCGGTCAGCTGCGCTTCGTCCATTACGTGCGCACGCCGCAAGACCGCATTTTCGGCGCTGAGCTGGAGGAACTCGCGGACCAGCACGCCAATCTCGATGTGCAATGGTGCTGCGAGGACGACGGCCAAGGCGGCGGCGCCGAGCGTTTCAGCCCTGAGCAATTGACCAAACGAGTCGCCAACTACCCCGAGATGCACACCCTGCTCTGCGGTCCGGCCGGTTTTATGGCTGCCGTGCGCGACCATTGGCAAGAGCTGGGTCGCAGCGACCAGCTGCAATTCGAATACTTCGGAACCCCACCGGTGGCCCGCAAGGGGGCCGCGGCAAATATCAGCTTGCTGCGTCAACAGCGCGAGTTCACCGGCGGCGCCCAGGGCACGCTGCTCGAAGCGCTGGAAGCCGCCGGCGAATCACCCGCCTACGGCTGCCGCATGGGCATCTGCCACAGCTGCAAGTGCCGCAAG
>JBFIIN010000445.1:0-2865 GCA_041601225.1 Oceanococcus sp. | reverse complement strand
CGGGGCGCGGGCAGCGGTTTCCTGTGCTGTTCGATTTGGTGGGCTTTACGGGATCAGGGCCTGCGCATGTTGCCTGGCGTGGGTTTGATGAAAACGTGCCGGAGCGAGCGGCGCGCTTGATTCATCAGCATAAGATGGGTCCGTGCATCATCGTATTTCCCGATTGCTTTACCGCTCTGGGTGGCAATCAGTACATCAATTCCTCGGCCATCGGGCGTTACGCGGATTATCTGACCCGTGAACTGATTCCGTTTGTGGATCGCGAATTCCGGACTTTGGCCGCACGCGAGCACCGGGCCTGCTTCGGAAAATCCTCAGGTGGTTATGGCGCGCTCATCCATGCCATGAAGTACACCAAGTACTGGGGCGCGATTGCGGACCACTCCGGCGATGCGGGCTTCGAGTTTGTGTATCGCTACGATTGGCCAAATTCGCTGGATGAGCTTGCCAAGCTTGCCAAGCCGGCGCGCAAGGCCGGGCCGATCGATGTTCCAGCACTGGAACGCGATTGCGCGAACGGCCTGGATGATGGCCGGGTCAAACGATTTCTGGACAGGGTGTGGCGCGCCAAAAAGCTGAATACGGCGCAGGTGCATTGCCTGATGAATTTGGCGATGGCGGCAAGCTATGACCCGGATCCGCGGGCACCCAATGGATTCCGTTTGCCCTGCAACCTTGAGACCGGCGAGTTCATTCCGGCGCGCTGGCGTCAATGGCTCAAGCACGACCCGGTGGAGATGGTTGCCCGATACCGCGAGCCGCTGAAACGCATGCGCGGCATTTATATCGACTGCGGCTGGCGCGACCAGTACCGGATTCACCTGGGCAGCCGGATCCTGTCCAAGCGCCTGCATGCCCATGGCATCGATCATGTCTACGAGGAGTTTGACGATACCCATTCCGGGATCGATTACCGGATGGATACCAGTTTGCCTTTTCTGTACCGGGCCATCGCCGCCTGAGCTCAGCAGGCCTGACCCGCGGCATGGCCCGATGCCCACGCCCATTGAAAATTAAAGCCGCCAAGGTGGCCGGTCACGTCCACGACCTCGCCGACAAAATACAGGCCGGGGACCAGGCGTGATTCCATGGTCTGCGAGGACAGGTCACGGGTATCGACCCCGCCCAGGGTGACTTCGGCGGTGCGATAGCCCTCGGTGCCGCTGACGGTAACGGACCAGGCATTGAGGGTCTGACCGATCCGCTCCAGGTCGGTGTTCTTCAGGTCATGCAGGTTGCCGGCCCAGCCAAAAAGTTCGCACAGGCGCGCAGCAAGTCGTCGGGGCAGGACCTCGGCGAGACGGTTTTGTATGGTGGATGTGGGGTGCTCGCGCTTGAGCGTCCGCAGCCAGTGCGCTGCGTTCCGCTCCGGCAGCAGATTCAGGCTCAGGGTCTGGCCGGACTCCCAGTAAGACGAAATTTGCAGAATGGCCGGGCCACTCAGGCCGCGGTGGGTAAACAGCAGGGCGGAATTGAATTCCTGTTCAGCGCAGCGCGCCGCCGCCGGCAGGGAAACACCGCTGAGGCCCTCGATTTGCTCCAGCGGGCGGCCACTGAGCGTCAGTGGCACCAGGCCGGCGCGGGTGGGCCGGAGCCGATGCCCAAACTGGCGGGCCACATCGTAGCCAAAGCCGGTCGCGCCCATTTTCGGAATGGACAGGCCGCCGCTGGCCACCACCAGGGATTGGCAGCGTGCCACGCCAACGCTGGTCTGCAGCTGAAAGCCCCCGTCTAGCGGCTCGATCGATTGCACCATTGTTCCGGTGCTTACGGTCACCCCCAGAGCGGCGCATTCGGCCAGTAACATACCCAGGATCTGTCGGGAGGATTCATCACAGAACAGCTGACCGAATTCCTTTTCGTGGTACGCAATGCCGTGTGCCTCGACCTTCGCGATGAAGTCCCACTGGCTGAAGCCGGCCAGGGCCGAGCGACAGAAGCGGGGGTTGGCGGACAGATAGTTGTCCGCAGCAACGGACAGATTGGTGAAATTGCACCGTCCGCCGCCGGACATGAGAATTTTCTTGCCCGGCTTGTTGGCGCTTTCGATGATCCAGACGCGCCGCCCCCGACGGCCCGCCGCGATGGCGCACATGAGTCCGGCGGCACCACCGCCGATAATAATAACGTCATGTTTCAAGGCGCTAGACAGCCTGGTCGCCCGCCAATTGCAGGGTCGCGCATGTTAACTCAGCCGGCAGCCTGGACCGTGTTGGCAGCATAGTCTGCAATCTTTCGGCAGACGCCACGCAAAGAGTGCGCTGCCTCGGCTTCCCTGTGGTCGGCACCAGATGGCCGGGTTACGCGCCTGGCAATCGCCGCAAGGCCGCATCCGACCGATAGCCTGGCCAATCCATCTGCTCGGCGTGGCGCGTGCTGGAACTTCGACCGCGGCTGCGGTGGCTTACGGGATGCGGCGCGCAGCGGTGGTCAGGGTCATGCGGAACGCCGGACATGCGCGTACCTGGCGCATGCCCGATGTTGCGGGGTTCAGCCCGCGGCCAGTTGCCGCTGCAGGATGCGCAGCCGCAGGCGCTGCTTGCGCAGAGCGCGTTCAATATCGAGCGCATCGATTTTGCTTTTGATTTCGCTGCGCTGCCATTGATTCTTGACCTGTTCGCGGGCCGCATCAAAGCGAGCGCTCTGCAGCTGGGCCCATTGCGAAACGGTGTCCTTGAACTGATGCCACTCGGCGTCGAACTGCTGCTTGAATTCGGCAATGCGCCCGTGCCCGCTGCTGGCTTCCAGGGCTTCGCGCGCGCGTTCCAGTTCGCGGCTGACCCGCGCCTGCTGGATCTTCACCTCGGGCACGCGCTTCAGATCGCTGGTCAGGCGCAGGCGCGCCATGGCCGCGATCCACCATTT
>JBFIIN010000444.1:0-2866 GCA_041601225.1 Oceanococcus sp. | reverse complement strand
TGCCCAGGCGTCAATGATCATGAGGATACCTCCGTCCCCGTCGCAACCGGCATCGCTCCCGGGGCCATGCCACTGTGCCGCCGGACCCTATGGCCCGCCTGATCGCCGGGCCTCCTCGATACTGCAGATCATTCACTGGCACAAACACCTCCCCGCATCTCGCCGGCTGACCGTCTGGCACCAGGCGCGACGCAAGTTGGCGCGCCCCAGCCCGAGCCGGAATGAGGAGACCGCGACTCGGCAGCCTGCACCGCGCTGACAACCGGTCACCCCAGAACGATCCTCGCGCACTTTCAACCATCACGGAATCTGGGCCGGGGTCGCACAACAAAGGCGCGCGGACCAGGTTCCCTGCCAAGTCACTGGCCAGCGCATCGCATCCTGCCAGAAATTGCAGGCCTGAGCCGCGCAAGCGACCAAATCCGGCATGACCCTGGGTCGCCCGCCCTTGCGATCCACGCATTTCTGCCTGAACGTCTCGACCCGAACGGCGGAGAAGCAGGCGTCATAGGCGGCCCCATCCATCCCCTTCTCATCCGGTATCCCTACGCCGCTCCCGGACCGGGCGTTACGCGGCTCGGCCGTCCGTGGTGCCGCCGCCGACGCCAGGATGCGTCGCTCGGCCTGCCCAGGCTGGCCTGTTTCGCATGCAGGCGCGGCCACGGCCCCAGCATCGCGCCAGCAGCCTGCATCGGCGAACTCCTGTTGGTTCCAGCACGGTCCTGTGAGCTTCGCCCCATGCCCAGTCGGTCGATGCCCTCTGGAGCCTGCCAAGCACGACCATAGTTCGGCATCTTCCGCACCCGGCTCGATGAAGACAAAGAGCTCAACACCAAGCGACAACACACCCCTGCTGGGCATCCCGCAATAGGGTGCGGGGCACCATAATCCGCCCCCATCGCCCGGCCGCCGGCCCAGCGATTGGAATGGCAGATGATCCGGCAGGTGGCGCTGGACACCGCCGATTGGATGACGACGCCCATCCTGGATACCCCGACCGGGACGCCTGCGCCGGGAGTTCCGCTTGGCCAATCCGGTTCCGGCTTCGCGGCCGCAAAGCAGAGGGAATGCAGAACCAGCCAGAAGATTCAGTGACGAGGCCCGGAGGTACCAGATCTGGAGCGGCCTGCTCATGACCCAAACCGCGCGCGCTTATCGGGCCGCGCGCCTCAGCTCGCGTTCTTGGACATCATAACCATCACCGACTGCACGCCCTGTCCGCCTGACGCATGATCCTGCCGGACAGTGCTTGCACCTTTCAGATGTCACCTGCAGCACTTCGCTGGGTGTCATCATCGCCGTTCTCCCTGCCAGTCCGCAGCATCAATCCGTAAGTCAGTCCAAGCGCGAGCAAAACCGCTGCCAATGAAAGCACCTCTGGAGCTTCAAGCTTTCCGAAATCAAGCACGATGACCTTCCGCGCAACCGCCATCAACGCGGTCGCAACGACCAGCTTCACCGGAAGCTCGGAACTGCTTAAATATATTCTTATGTTTACGAAAATCTCAATCGCAACCAAAACCGCCAGAAACGCAGCAAAGGTCTCAAAAATGTCGCTAATATTCAGAAGATAGACCGGCGGAGCAATGAGACGCTGAAAAAGAACATATATTACGTCTCCAATCCCGAGAAAAATAACAATAACCATGAGAATCGCTAGCAGTTTCACCGCGACTCGAATCGCATAATGGCTGAACCGAATGATCGGATCGGGTTCATCCAGTGGCAATTCTATATGTGTCTCTTGTTTCATCCAGTCACACCCGGTGTCTTAAAATAAATGACGAGGCCTTCCATAATGTGCTCTGCCGCGACGGCCGCACAGAGCAGATCAATGATCCGGCTTGCGGGGCTAGCGCCGGCGTGGCCCATGAGCCGTCGAACAGACGATGCGAACCGCATGGGAACCAGCGCGCACAGCAGCACGACACGCGGGAACAACCCAGATTTGCGCGCGAGGTGCGAGCGCGCCTTTGTCATCCCCGGACCATCCGCAGTTCCCGAAAGTGGCGTCATGCAGACGCTGGTAGCCGCTGCGTACGGCGAATGCCGCTGGGTTTCCATGCCTGAAGTGCTACTCCGCAGATTTGTCCAGCGCCAGGGTGGCTTTCGCGCGCTCAACGGATTGATCCTGATCTAGCTTATCCAGGCCGGCAACGACGCATTCGCAATTGACAATGGATCCGAGGTCGTCACCAAAACCACTTTTCGCCCGGACATCAAGCGATAGGTAGTTTTTGTAATTCTCACGCCGAAGCTGTGCTGCAACCACATAAATCGGACGAGGCTCCATGAAATACGGGCGATAGATGCCCAAGCATTTTTCGATCAGTTCCCCGCTCGGAATTGTGGATTCGACAGTGTCCTTGATTGCCTTTTCACGATTGAGGGCTTTAATAAGCGCCTCTGCGCTCTCCCTTGTCCTTTCATCAAGTCTGCGATTTTCGTCGACGGACGGGTCATACTGTCCATCACGCCGCCCGTCCCGCCATGACCATGGGGCGACAAAGGTGCTGGCCCAGATGCCTGCTTTTTCCTCAATGGCAACGCGCTCGACTCCGACATATTTCCTGGAACGGCTTCGGTCGGCGATGGCCATCCCCTTTCTGATGAGGATTTCCGCGAGATCTTTCGAAGTCTGCTCGAATGAACACGCTGCAGAGGCCGCCGAGAACTGCTCACACACTATTGGCTCCCGGTAAAGCAGGTCCATCAGCTCAGCCCGAACCCACCGTCCACAAGCCCATAGTTGCCCGTCGCGTTCACACACTTGATCGAGTTCAGGTGCGTCAATATCGATCAAGTCGATTTGCTCGCCATTGAGAACCAGACTGCCACCATCAAGTGGGGCGGCCGCGCCCCGGAC
>JBFIIN010000443.1:0-2922 GCA_041601225.1 Oceanococcus sp. | reverse complement strand
TTGACGCTGCTGCGGGGCATCACCAGGCCGCCCATGAACTTGGCCAGGTTGATCATCGCGTGGGCATGTGGCCGACGTTCGACGTCATAGCTGTCGAGTATGCGCGGCGCGGCGCGGCCCTGGAGCACCCAGGCCAGTTTCCAGCCCAGATTGAGCGCATCGCGCAAGCCGGCCACCAGCCCCTGACCGACAAAGGGCGGCGTGATATGCGCGGCGTCACCGGCCAGCAGCACCCTGCCCTTGCGAAAACTCGCGCAGCAGCGGGCGTGAAAGCGGTACACGGCCTTGCGTTCAATCTGCATCTGTTCCGGCGCGCCCCAGGGCGCCAGCACTTCGCGAATTCTGGCGTCGCTCTCCATATCTGCGCGCTGCTCGCCGGGCTGCAGCATGAACTCCCAGCGCTCGCGCCCGCCGGGCGCCACCATGTGTGGCGTGGGCCGGCCTGGATCGCAGATAAATTCGATGTGATCGATCGGCGTCGGGACATTGCGTGCATCGACAATCAGCCAGTCCTCGGCGTAGGTCTTGCCCTTGAAGTCCTGGTCGATCAGCGTGCGAATGTGTGAACTGGCTCCGTCGGCGCCAACCAGATAGCGCGTGGCCACGCTGTGCGTTTCACCGTCTGGCCCGCGCAGATCGACCCGCAAACCGTCCGCCTGCTCCCGGAAACCGAGAAACTCGGTGCCGGCGGCCACGGCGACGGTATCCTGGCGGGCCACCGCGCCGCGCAGCGCGCGCTCGAGTTCCGGCTGGTAGAAGGTGACCAGCTTGGGGTGGCCGTCGCGGCTGCCAGCCGTATTGAGGCGGGCGAACTCGCCGAAATGCGGCGAAAGCATGCGCACAAACGGGATCGCGATACGCTCGAAGCTATCTTCAGCCAGACCGACCGCCTGCAGGATGCGCAGCGCCTCATTGTCCAGCGCGATCGCGCGCGGCATCTGCAGGATGTCGGTTTCCTTGTCGACCACCAGGCTGCTGACCCCCTGGCGTCCGAGCAGGCAGGCCAGCGCCGCGCCTACGGGGCCGTAACCAACGATGACGACATCTGTGCTCTCGGGCAGCGCTGACAGGGGGGCGTCCTTCATCTGTTCTCACCTTCGTGTCCGTCGACGCGGCCAGCGCGCCTCAATTGCTGCGGACTTTATCATAACTGATGATCTTGTCAACTCTGATTTTCTGATCTATACTTCGCCCCATCGTCATCACGAGTTCAATGTCATGAAGTCAACATCCATTGCCCCCAAGCAAGCCGAGCCGCGCGGCGCGCGGCGCAAACGCGAGACCCGCCGACGCCTGCTGCGCGCAGCTCTGACCCTGATGTCACAACGCGGCATGGACAGCGTCGCCATCAATGAGATCACCGAGGCCGCGGATGTCGGCTTCGGCTCCTTCTATAACCATTTCGAATCCAAAGAAGCCGTCTATGCCGCCCTGGTTAACGAAGTGTTCGAAAATTTCGGCGCTGCCCTGGCTCAACTGTCGGACAGCCTTGACGATCCGGCGGAGGTGATTGCCGCCTCGATTCGCTACACCTTGAAACAGGCGCAGGAGGACCCGGAATGGGGAAACTTTCTCTTAAAAGCCGGATTTTCCGCGCAGATTCTCAGTCGCGGGCTGGGACGGCATTTGTTGCGCGACCTGCAATCCGGCTATGCCCAGGGCCGATTTCGTGACAATGACCCGCTGGCGGCTCTGCTGGTGATCAGCGGCGCGGTGCTGGCCACCATTGCCACCGAATTCAATCTCGCGGCGCCCGACGGCACCGGCCTGGCCAATGCCCGGGAACTGGGCCTGGCCACCGACAATCTGGCGCAGCGCGTCACCAGCGCGCTGCTGCGGCAACTGGGCCTGACTGACAGCGAGGCCGCAGAGATTGCCACCCGACCGTTACCACCGGTCGAACTTCCCCCTGCCGGACTCTGAGGACCTCAGCATGACCAAGCCCACCGATCTTGCATCCGTATACAACTACCAGCCGCCGTCAGTCGCTCGCATGCGGCGCTTCTTCGCGCCTGCACGGGCCTACTTCAACCCGGAGTTCCTTGGCCTGTGGGAACTCGACCTCAAAAAGCCGGCCCTGTTCGTGGGCAACCACACGCTGTTCGGACTCACCGACGCACCGCTGATGATCGAGCACCTGTATACGCAGTACGGCGTCGCCATTCGGGGCCTGGGAGATCGCGGTCATTTTGCGGTTCCCGGCTGGGGGCAGTTCCTGGAGCGGCACGGCATGGTGCTGGGCTCACCCGAGCACTGCAAGGCCCTGATGGAAAGCGGCCAGCACGTCCTGGTGTTCCCCGGGGGCGGTCGGGAGGTGATGCGCCGCAAGGGTGAGGCCTACCAGCTGATCTGGAAAAAGCGCAGCGGCTTCGCCAGGCTGGCCATCGAGCACGGCTACGACATCATTCCCTTCGGTTCGGTTGGCCCTGACGAGAGCTTCCGCATCTGGCTGGACGCCAATGACCTCACCTCCTCGCGGTTGTGGGAATGGCTGGATAAACGCGCGGGCGTCGCCGGGCGCACCCGCGGTGGCGACATGTTGCCGCCGCTGGTGACCGGCATCGACCCCTCGCTCATTCCCCGGCCGCAACGCTACTACTTCGGTTTCGGGCCGCGCATACCGACCGCCCAGCTTCAGGGCCAGCAAGACGATCCCGATGCGGTGTGGGCCATGCGCGAACAGGTCGCTGCCGCGGTCGAGCAGCAGATTGCGCGTCTGCTCGCCTATCGTCAGGAAGACCGGCTGCAGAACTGGAGCTGGCTGCGGCGCCGTCTGGCACCACTACGGGCCACGTCCTGAACCGGGCGACCAGCTCTGTGCGGGTTGGCATGCACCCACCGGTCAAGCGCGACAGTTCCGCCCGCGACGCGTTCCTGCCGCCGAATCGATTTCCGGCATGCCGCACGGCTGCGGCCAAGGTC
>JBFIIN010000442.1:0-2928 GCA_041601225.1 Oceanococcus sp. | reverse complement strand
CCGCTGACCGTGATCGGGATCAATCCCTTGCGGCAACTGGTGGCACCGCCCCTTATGGCCATGTTGTTCATGCTGCCGCTCATGACCTGGTTCGCGGCGGTGGCGGGATTGTTAGGGGGTGGTCTGTACGTCTGGCTGGAACTCGGTCTGTCTCCGGCGGCCTTTTGGGCCGACGTCACGCGCATCCTGGGTCCCGATGATGTGCTGCACGGCCTGAGCAAGAGCATGATCTTCGCCGTGCTGATCACCCTGGTCGGTGTGGTCAACGGGGCTGGCGTCAAGGGCGGTGCCGAAGGGGTGGGGCAGGCGACCACGCGCTCCGTGGTCCAGGCCATTACGGCCATCGTGGTCACCGACATGATCTTCGCGTTCCTGTCCACCCGATGAGCGCCGTGCTCGAAGTGCAGGGATTGGTCGTGGGTTACGCCGGGAAGACGGTCTTGCACGATGTCGATCTGCGCGTTGAACCCGGCGAGATCATGGTCATCATGGGCGGTTCGGGTTCGGGGAAAAGCACCTTCCTGCGTTGTTTGCTGGGTCTCAAGGCGGTGGAGCATGGCCGTATCCGGATTCTGGGCGAGGATATCGCGCAACTGGATTTGCTGGGCTGGCACAAATTGCGCCGGCAGATGGGGGTGGCTTTCCAGTTCGGCGCCCTGTTCGGCTCGATGACGGTGGGCGACAACATCCGTTTGCCGCTGGAGGAGCACACCAAGCTGGACCGCGCCACGATGGATGTCATGGTCCGGCTCAAGCTGGAAATCGTGGAACTGCCGGGATTTGAGAATCTCATGCCGGCCGAGCTTTCGGGCGGGATGGTCAAGCGTGCGGCTCTGGCGCGCGCGATCGTGATGGATCCCCGGCTGCTGTTTCTCGATGAGCCCAGCGCCGGCCTGGATCCAGTCGTGGCGGCGTCATTGGACGAGTTGATTCTGCGGCTCCGGGAGGCCACTGGCATGAGCGTGGTGGTGGTGACACATGAACTCGACAGCGCCTTCAAGATCGCCGATCGGATCATGGTGCTGGATAATGGCCGGGTCCTGGTTTCAGACACCAAGGACAAGGTCCGACAATCGGGCAATACGCGGGTCCAGGATTTGTTGAACCGGCGATTAAGCGTCGAAGAGGTGGACGCCGAGAAGTATCTCGCGCGGCTGACGGGGGAGCGCAAGTGACACGTACGCAAGTGAATCTGGCAGCGGTTGGAGGATTCGTAGCACTGGGGCTGGTCAGTTTGATCGTCGTTCTGGCGGTTTTGGCGGGACGCACCGGGGCAACGGATGTCTACTACACCACCTTCCCCAATGTGGCGGGCCTGAAATTCGGCGCACTGGTGCAGTACGAAGGTTACGCCATAGGCCAGGTCGAAAAGCTGATTCCGGAGCCGGACGCGGGACGGATGCAATTTCGGGTGGAACTCAGTGTCATCGAAGGCTGGCGGATTCCCTCTGACAGCGTAGCTTCCATTGCGGTGAGCGGCCTGCTGGCCCCGGCCAGCATTGCGATCAAGGCGGGCCAGTCCGATGCGGCCCTGCAACCCGGGGAGCGCATTCAGCCGGGCGTGGCGGCGGGCTTGTTTGCGGGCATCAGCGGCGTGGGCGAACAGGTGGGCAAAATCAGTGATGAGGGTTTGCTGCCCGTGCTGCGCAATCTGGACCGCCAGCTCAGTCGCATCGGGGTGTTGCTGGACGGCGATGTGGGTCAGGCCATGCGCCATATCCGCAGTCTGGCGGCGCAGTTCGATCAGGCCGCGCCGGTCGTGATCGCCGATTTGCAGAGTTTCACCGCGGATCTGTCCCAGACCGGCAGCCAGCTTGCGACGGTCCTGACCCCACAAAGGCTGGCCGAGCTCGACCAGGTGCTGATTGAGGCGGCGAACACGGCGATCAGCCTGAATTCGTCGGCGCAGCGGATCAGCCAGTTGGTCGATGAGGGGGGCGGAGACCTCGACGCGGCAGCCAAAGACCTGCGTTATGCGATGGCGGCAATTGCGCAGCGGATCGACAGCTTTTCGCACAATCTGGACGCGGCCAGCCGCGATTTGGCCGAGTTCAGTCGTCAGGTCCGCCAGGATCCCAGCCGGGTCTTGCGCGCGACCCGACCCGGCGCGGAGCCGCAGCCATGAGGTGGGCTCTGCTGCTGATCGCATTGTGTGTCGGCTGTGCGGCGCAACCGCTGCCCAGCGATCGCTATTTCCGCATCGATCCGGTCCTGCCCGCCGCCGGCCCGGCGTGGACAGCCGGTGCGTTGCAAATGCGGGGCGTTATGGCCGTTGGTGTTGTGCATGAACGCCCGCTGCTGTATGTACGGCCCGCTGATCCCCTGACCATCGAGCAGCACCGCCGGGCGTTCTGGGCCATGCCACCGGCGACCCTGGTGGAGGATGCCTGGCTGGCAGACCTGCGGGCGCGCAAGGTTGCCGCGCCGGTGCTCTCCAGCCGCGGGCGCGCGGCGCCCCGAATGGAGGTTGGCGGACGGTTGCTCCGTTTCCAGCAGGTCCTGTCCGACTCTGCGCCCGGTGCTTTGGTGGAACTGGAACTCGCTCTGCGGCGCGACAATCGCGTGATCATTGAACGGCGCTATGTTGCTGAAGCCACCGCGGCCAGCGCGCAGCCGGACGCCGTGCCCGCGGCACTGAGCACCGCACTGGCAGAGATTTTTGGGCGCTTTGCCGCCGATGCAACGCAGGCCCTGGCAGCTCAGCCGGATGCCTGACCCCAAGGAGGACTGGCTTGTCTGAATCATCGCCGCACATCGAATCCAAGGCCGAGTTATGCGCGTACTTCGAAGCGGGCAACAAGCCCGCCAGCGAATGGCGAATCGGCACTGAACACGAAAAATTTGGCTTTCGTCTGGCCGACCACGCCCCGCTGCCCTACGAGGACGCGCAGGCCAGCGTGCGCAATATGCTGGAAGGCCTGGTGCGGT
>JBFIIN010000441.1:0-2945 GCA_041601225.1 Oceanococcus sp. | reverse complement strand
GGCCGCACGCCAATCCTGCGGCATCCAGGTCGCACGCTCGCGCCCGTTCAGAAACACCTGGCCAACCGCCGCGTCCAGATCTGCCAGAGCCCGTAGCAGGCAGGTTTTTCCGCTGCCGCTGGCACCGCCGACGCAATGCACACTGCCACCCGCCACGGACAGATCCACCGTCGCACCGGTCAGGATGCGCAGCTTGCTGGCCTGGAACAGCAGGGCAGGTTTGGTCACTAAGCAGGCTCGGGACCGGACATGTGGAACTGCATTCTACCGACCGCGCTACGCGGCGAAAGACGATATAGATCAAGGCGAACATGTGCGGATGCGCAGATCATGGCCGGGAACTGCATGTCTCGGGGACCGCCATGGACCGAAATGCGTCTCGCCGTACCGTCTGCCTGGCGGCGATATGTCTCGTCGTGCCTGCGTTCGCAGCCGCCAGTAGCGGCCTGCACACCAACCCGATTGCCCCGGTCATTTTCGGCGCAACGACAATATTGTTCTTCGCACTGCTCGGCCGCTTTGCCGCGCGCGCGCTCGGTCAACCGCCCGTGGTGGGGGAACTCATCATGGGCGTGGCAATGGGGAATCTGGCCGGCGTATTCGGTTATGAACTGATTTTGGTCCTGCGCGAAGGGCCAAGCCTGTTCAACATGATCGATCTGTCGTTTCATGGCCATCCTCTTGAGCAGGCCGCGCACCTCGCTCTTGGAGCTAACGCGAGTAGCGCCGCTCTGGACATCCTGCGCGGACCGAAGGGCGCCGAGATTCTGCAGGTTGCCCATGTGGTTGATGTGTTCGCTCGTTATGGCGCTCTGTTCCTGCTGTTCTATGTCGGCCTGGAAACGACTCTTGCCGAATTGACCGAGGTAGGCGCCGAATCCACGCGGGTCGCCGTGGCTGGCGTGATCGCGCCTTTCCTGCTCGGAATCGCCGTGGTCTGGCTGTTGCTGCCTGAGCTCCCGATCGACACCAGATTATTCATCGCGGCCACCTTGTCGGCCACCAGCGTTGGCATCACGGCCAGCGTGCTGGACGATCTTGGCCAGCAGCATTCGCACGAGGCTCGCGTCATATTGGGTGCTGCGGTGATCGACGACATCCTGGGCCTGATACTGCTCGCGGTGATCGGGGGCATCGTGATTTCGGGCAGCGTGGCGCTGGGCGATATCGCCGGCATCGTGATCCGCGCCCTGGGTTTCCTGGTCGGCGTCACGGTACTGGGTCCGATCGTACTGCGCCTGTACATCGGCCTGGCGGGCGGCTTGCCGCTGGTCGAGGCCAAACTTTTTGTAGCCATCGTGTTCGCGATGGGCGTGGCCTGGACGGCCGATTTGATGGGGCTGGCGCCTATTGTCGGAGCCTTCGCCGCTGGCGTCGTGCTCAGCGACGGCTATTTTCGTCACTGGCCCCAAAAGGAACGGCGCCATTACCGCGTGCGCGAGCTGATCAGGCCGCTGGAACTTGTTCTCGTACCATTCTTCTTCGTGCTGATGGGCATCCAGGTCAAGCTGGAAAGTTTTGTTGATTGGCCAGTGATCCGCATGTCGCTGGGCCTGCTGGTGGCCGCGATCGCCGGCAAACTGCTGAGCGGCCTGCTCGCCGGCCAAACCAGCAGTCGCTGGGTGATCGGCATCGGCATGTTGCCGCGCGGCGAAGTTGGGTTGGTGTTCGCTGCCATCGGCAAAGGCCTGGGCGTTATCAACGACGCCATTTTCTCCGCCGTCGTCCTGGTGGTCCTGGTAACCACGCTGGCCGCGCCGATCTTGCTCAAGCGGGCGTTCGGGCCGAATCTCACTGCCACCCGGAGCAGTCACTAAGTGCCCCGCGCCATCATTTCCCATAACGAAAATTGCAGCGAAGACCATTCTTGCCACTGGCCGCACCGCGCGACCGTGCCCGCACCTCAATGCTCCGGATAACGCTGCCGGAGCCATTGACCAGCCAGTCTGGTCTCAACGCTGGCCTGTGGTCTCCCCACGTGCGTGGAGCAGGCGGCCAGCCCACCCCCGCGACGCCCCGGCCAGAGGTATCCGCTAGGCCGCCTGCTTTTGGACCTCATCGCTGTGATAGGCGCCGGCCAGCCACCGCGCGATCATTTCCACGCCCGACTCAATGGACGAATCAAATGCATCGACCTGGTGGCTGTCGATGTCAATTTGTGCGTAGATCCTGTCGCCGTCGCGAATCAGGACGACCAATTCAGACCGAGTGGCTGAAGAGCAGGCCAGATAGTTGGGTTCTTTGCTCACATCAGGAATATTCTTGTTGCAGCCCTCGGCGACTGCACTGCCACAGACACCGTGTCCAACGGCGATGAAGACATGATCGGTCGGCGCCCCGATAAAAGGACCCAGGTGCAGCATCTGGCCTGGATCGAGTTCATAGATTCCGGTCCAGTCAAATCTTTCGTTGGATTCGTGCAGCAGGCGCACGGCGTGGCTCAAGAGCTCATCGAACGTGGCTCCGGAATTCTGCAAATGCGACAACTGGGTACAAATTGCGGCAGCATCCATGCAAATACTCCTGAACAAAGATTGCAGACAGTGTCGAGGAGCAGGGGTGAAATATGCGTAAACTGATTTGCATTCACGTGATATTTACTGCCAACCCACCAGGCTTGGCGCAATGAATCTCGCGTCCGGACTCCGGATCATGCTGACCGCCTTAAGGCCATGAACGAATCTAAGCCCATACAAGAAGCATTCCATGCGATCGCCAAAGGGGTGGTGGCCGACAACCAGCCCTTCACCGATAACGAATACCAATGGCCTGCAGCGGCCTTTGCGGAGCTGCGCCGACAACGCCTGACCGGCCTGATGGTGCCGACCGCGGCCGGCGGCATGGGGAAAGGGGCCTACGCCCTGGCTCTGGCCTGCGAAACGCTCGGCCGCGAATGCGCGTCAACCGCGATCTGTTTCGGCATGCATTGCGTCGGAAGCGCCGTT
>JBFIIN010000440.1:0-2950 GCA_041601225.1 Oceanococcus sp. | reverse complement strand
TCTTCGGCGCGGTCGAGTTCTTCTTCGGAATCTCCGACACCTTGCCCGCGGTGGCCCATTTTGCGCATCTGGGAGGCATGCTGATCGGCATGCTGTTGCTGGCTTACTGGTATGTGCAGATCCGCCGTGCCAGACGAGGCTAGGGGCGTTTGAAAACCCACATGCCGGGCAAGTCCTCCGCCTGCTGCATCCGCTCCAGGTAAATCTGCGCGCTGAACCGGTCGGCGAAGCCCCCGAGCAGGACCCGATACCAGGGCTTATCCTGAACCTGGATCAGCATCTGGCTCACCGGCAGCCCGGCCTGTAAAAAGCGGTTGCTGAAGCGCGCGGCCTGGCGCGGGTCTGGAAAGGCGGCCAGCACCACGGCCCATTGCCCGGCAACGGTCACGCCACCGTAGCCTGGCTGCGACTCGAAAGGCGCCTGCCAGCGCTGCAATCGCGCCTCGCTGACCGGTTCCTGGCTGATGAGACCGTCGTCATGCGCACGTACCCAGACCGTTTGCGTCCGGTCCCAGCTTTGCGGATCGGGCCCGCTGAACTCCACCGCGCCGTTTAACACACAGAGTTCATCCCGCGCCGCCAGTGCAGCCAGCAGCACGTCGGCCCCGCCCCGCAGGAGCAGGGGCAATCCGCCAAGCTGTGCTGGCCGCTCAGCACTGCCGGCCCAGCGCGCCACTCCGGAATGCAGCCGCCACGCGGGAGCCAGCGCCGCGCGCGCTGGGAAGCTCAACTGCGCTTCGGCCGCCAGCTGCAACCGACTGCCGTCGAGCCAGGTCAGCACGACGCGACCGCCCGCACCGACCTCGAGCCGGTCTCCGGGAACCAGTTCGCGACCGGGAACCAGCGCGCGACGGAATCCGTCGCTGCCAGTCAGCCATGCGGGTGGCTGGATACTCTGCGCACGCGCAAATTCGGCCCAAACAGGGCTCGTGAAGAGATTGCACAACAGCAGCGCGCAGGCTGCCAGAAACGGCGCTCTCACGCGACCGCCGCAACCTCAACCGGCACCCCATTGAGCGCTGCATTGCCACACAGGGGATCCAGGAACTTCGGGTCGGTCAGGTCATTCGCGCTGACGCCAGCCACGGCGCCCGCGATCCGCTGACCCGAGCCCGGCTTGGCGTGGCCGAATCCATGCGGCAGGCTGACCACTCCGGGCATGATGTCCTGGGTCGCTGCGACCTCGGTCTGCACGGCACCTGCCCGCGAGCGAATCTGGACCCGTTGCCCGTCCTGCAGCCCGCGCACGGCCATATCCTGAGGGTGCATCAGCAGCTGATGTCGCAGCTTGCCCTTGACCAGACGCTGGGCGTTATGCATCCAGGAATTATTGGAACGCACATGACGACGGCCGATCAGCCGCAATCCCATCTCCGGCGGGCGGCCCAAATCGGCATGGAGCCGCTTGAGGTCGTCAAGCAACAACGGCAAGGCCGTGCGGATGCGCTTGTCCTTATGGAATAGGCGCTGCGGCAGACAAGATCGCAACTCACCCAGATCCACACCGTGCGGGTGCCGGGCCAACTCATCCAGGGACAGGGCCGGGCGCTCGCCTTCCGCGCGACCATAAATTCCGCTACGCAGGCCCATGTCTATCACCTCGGCTGGCGCTGGCAGGGGCCGAAATTCCTTGCCCAGCCGCGCACAGATGCGCGCCCCCAGACCTTGGAATATCTCCCAGTCATGCAGGGTGCCCTCGGGTTTCTGGAACAATGGCGTGTTGTAGCGTGCAGTGTTGCGAACAGCGAAGTGATGAAAAACCAGGTCGTAATGGTCATGCTCCAGCGCACAGGTAGGCGGCAGGATGATATCGGCCAGGGACGTGGTTTCGTTGCGATAAAGGTCGATCGACACCATGAAATCCAGGGACTTCAGCGCCCGCGCCAGACCTGCGCCATCCGGCGTTGACAACACGGGGTTGCCGGCCATGGTGATCAGCGCCCGGATCTGGCCCTCGCCTGGCGTGTTGATTTCTTCCGCCAACACCGCGACCGGAAGTTCGCCCCCGAACTCCGGCAGACCGCTGACCCGGGACTGCCACACATCAAAATGTCCGGGGCGTGAAACTGGCGAATTCACCAGATCCACGGCCGGCGCGGTCAGCATCATGCCGCCGGGCCGGTCCAGATTGCCCGTGCAAATGTTCAGCAGTTGAATCAGCCACTGGCAGAGGGTGCCGTAGACCTGGGTCGACACCCCCATTCGCCCGTAGCAGACGGCACCATCGGCGGCGGCAAACTCACGCGCCAGGCGCTGCAGGTCCGGCAGCGCCACACCGCCAAATTCGATGAGCCCGTCCAGCGCGAATTCCGCCACCGCCGCCCGGACTTCAGCCAGACCGTCGGTGAACTCGGCGAGGCGGCCAGGCTGGTCAAGTCCTTCGTCAAAAATGATCTTGAGCAAGGCCAGCAGAATTGCCGCATCAGCACCCGGCCGCACGAAGTGATGCTCATCGGCAACGGCGGCCGTCTCGGTCCGGCGTGGATCAAAGACCACCAGCCGTCCGCCGCGCGCCTGCAAGGCTTTCAATCGCTGCCGAAACGCCGGCACCGTCATGATGCTGCCATTGGAAGCCATCGGATTGGCGCCAAACATCAGGAACAGCCGGGTCCGGTCGATATCCGGGATCGGCACCAGAAATTGGTGACCCATCATCAGATAGCTCAGCAACTGATGCGGCAGCTGATCGACCGAGGTCGCGGAAAAGCGGGTGCGTGTTTTCAAGGGGCCGAGAAATTCCTGACTGTGCGTCAGGCTGCCGTAATTATGGACATTGGGGTTACCCAAATAAGCCGCCACCGCACTGGCGCCATGCTCGGCCTGGACGGCCAACAGCCGGTCGGCAACAAGATCCAGGGCCTCTGGCCAATCGATCTCGACCCACTGATCGCCGTTACGCAGCTGCGGCTTGCGCAAACGATCCGGGTCTTCATGGATGTCCTGAAGCGCG
>JBFIIN010000439.1:0-2959 GCA_041601225.1 Oceanococcus sp. | reverse complement strand
GGAAGCTGGTGCGGGCGGCCTGCAGACGACGCTGCAGCGTCGCACGGCTCACGTTGCAGTCGGCAGCCACGGCCTGGATGCTCGGGGCCGACCCGACCAGCCGGCGACGAATACTAGCCGTGACCTTGGCCACGATGTCGGTCTCGGTTGCCAGCGCGCGCAGCTGCTGATCGGCCTGGCGCTTCATCAGCACCAGCATTTGCGGATCGGCATAGGCGACCGGCTCCGCCAGAAACACGCGGTCGAAGCTGACGACGTTCTCGGGCTGGGAAAAGCGCAGATCCGCCTCACCGAAGAAATTGCGATAGCTTGCGAGTACGGCGTCTGCCGGCTGCCGATGACGCAGCGAAATACGACGCAGCCGTCGGTTATGCTGGGGGTGCTCGCTCGCCAGGAAGCCGGCGATGCGAATCAGGGCCGAAATGATGAACTCGGTGGTCGGCCGTGACAGCTCGGGATCGGTGCCTGGTGGCCGGCGCAGTTGCAAACAGCTCAATCCCGCCGCACGGGCGGTACTGACCCGGAACAGATGCTCATCAAAGATCAGCCGATTGAATCGATCGAATAAAGTCAGGGCCTGTCCGACTGTAGCGGCATTGCTGATCACGTAGCCGAGCACGCCCAGGGCCTGCGGTTCGATCAACTGGCCGACCCTGAGCCCCAGCGCCGGGTCTCCGGTGGCGCCCAGAGCCTGCTGCCAGATACCGCGCACGTGGTCCTCCGGGATGCGGCATCCGGGCCGCGCCAGGTCGCCGGGTGTCAGTCCATAACTCGCCAGCAGAGCCGCGGGGTCAATGCCGCGCTGGCCCAGAGCAAGGGCCAGTGGCTGCAAAACTCCAGCGGCGACGGTGGCCGGCGGGTCGGTTGGATTCATGCGATCCGCGTCAAAAGTCGTACATGCGATTGCGCACGTTGAAGTCCTGGTCGCTGAGGCGCAAGTTCAGGCGGTAGTTGAAGTAACTGTATTGCTCCATCAGCTGCCCGTTCGCATCCCACAGCCGGAGACTGACGGGCAGGTGGTGCACGTTGTTGTCGAAACAGATTTCGGAGCGGCCGACCCGATACGCGCCGGCCGACCACTGCGCATTGGAGGTCAGACACGACGCCCGCCCCCCGGCACTGGGCGTCAGCGTCGCGACTTCGCTGCGCAAGGCTTGCAGCGTGCGTCCAATCTCATAGATACCGGCCCGTGTTACCGGGTGCAGATTGTCCAGCATGGCCACCGGACCCTCCGGATCCAGTGACAGCGTGGCGATATTCTTGCGCCCGCCGGCGTGAACCTTGACCTTGCCTTCATAGCGCGCCGGGCAATGAATGAGCTCCCGCCCAAGATTGGGCTTTTCAATCCATTTCATGTACACGCAGGGCGGATCACGGCGCTGCTTGAGCAGGATGGTCTCCTCCGGCTGCAAACGTCCCCGGATGCGTTGCAGCTTGGTCATTTCGACCTGATAGCCCGGCAACTGGTCGAGCGCCGCAAGAAATTGATTCGTGAGCTCCTCGACGCTGGCGGGCGCGGCGGTGGCGGCCGACGCTGCCGCGCATAGTGCGGTGGCCAGCAGGATTTTGTTGATCGACATAGCAATTCAAGTCCGTAGCAATTCTGTCTCAGAATTTAGACCCCTGCGCGACCACAGACCATGATGCAACGCATCATTTGATTGATAATACACCTCAGAATCCCAGAATGCCGAGATGCCGCAGAAACTGGCATGGGCCCGCACGCGCAGGGCCGTGGGATCAGCGCCCCGCCTGAGCTCTGGCGGGCGGAGTTCAGGGCCACGCGCGCGGGCGGCGCAGCACAGCTCGCCAAACCGCGCCCGATCGCCACTCCGGCTTGGAGAATTGTCCTTGATCGCGAACGGGATCACTTGAAATCCGAGCCGCAAGCGGCAGTTGGACTATACGGCTCGCGCTATGCGGGTTGCGCGCCGGGCTGAAACCATTGCCGCAGCTTTGCATCGAGCTGGCCAAGCGAGAGCGGCTTGACCATGCAATCATTCATGCCCGCCTCAAGACAGGCGTCCAGCACCGACTTCTGGGCGCTGGCGGTGAGACCAATAATGATGGTCGACGGCCGGCCCGATTCCTGCGCGCGTATTTCTCGGGCCAGGTCGAATCCACTCATGACCGGCATGTTGATATCGGAAATCAGCAACTGGAATTGACCCTTTCGCCATAGGGCCAGCGCAGCGTGACCATCCTCGGCCACCACCACCTCGCAATTGTAGTGCTCCAGCTGCCTGCCAATTACGGCCTGATTGATAAGATTATCCTCGGCCACCAGGATCTGCAGGGGCGCCCCGGGGGGGAAATGTCTGGCGTCGTCGGCACGCGATGGCATGGTCGTGCCGGCCGGCAGCGCGGCAGAGCCAACCAAGCCCACCGGAATCTCGAACCAGAACTCACTACCCTGCCCCAGTTCCGAGCGACAACCGATTTCGCCGCCCATCTGTTCGACCAGGGACTTGCAAATGTAGAGACCCAGGCCACTGCCGCCGAATTCACGGGTTGTGGAATCCTCGGCCTGAACGAAACTGTCGAAAATTCTATCGCAAGCGTCCGGGGGTATGCCGATGCCCGAGTCCAGCACCTCGAAGCGCAGACGACAGGTCTGATCGCTTTGCTCCAGCTGGCGCACGCGCACCTCGACCCGACCACCCGCTTTGGTGAACTTCACCGCATTAGCCGCGATATTCAGCAGAACCTGTTCTATGCGTCCCGCATCCCCGCGGACTCGCGGCGGCAGGGGATCGATATATTGCAGCGAAAATTCCAGCTGCTGATCGCGCACACTCTGTTCCAGTGCAGCACGGATACTTTCACCCAGCTGGGTCAGCTCGAAGGCGTCATCGGCGAGTTTGATCTGCCCGGATTCGATTCGGGCGACGTCCAGGATATCGTTGATCAGGCGCTGCAATATGCGTCCGGACTGCCGCATCAGATCGACCGACCGCAT
>JBFIIN010000438.1:0-2970 GCA_041601225.1 Oceanococcus sp. | reverse complement strand
GAGCACCCTGGGGTCCATCGTGGGTGCCTTGCTGACCGCTTATCTGGCGATTCCCGTTTTGGGGCTGACGCGGAGTTTTCTGTTGCTGGCGAGCGCACTGATTGCCGCGGTATTGCTGGTCGATTGGTCGGCCGGGCGCTGGGTGCGCGGCGTCGGGCTCGTGGGTGTCATCCTGGGCATCGTCGTGGCGAGCCTGCCAGCGGCGCGGGATTTGCAGCATCCCTATGAGTTTCTGGAGCGCCGCAGTTCAGCATATGGCCAGCTGGATGTGGTCGCTGACGCGCAGGACGGCACCCGGATCTTGCTGCTGGATGGCACCACCCAGAACTGGGTGAGCGGTCCCGGGCTGGACCGCAGCGTGTTTTTCTACATTCCGGCCATGCTGGGCCTGATTCAGCGATTCGACGTGCAGCAGCCCCGCGCGCTGGTTCTCGGCCTGGGCGCGGGTACGCTGGCCCGACAGCTGCTGGCACGGGGTTATCGGGTCACCGCGGTGGAAATTGATCCGGACGTCGTGCAGCTGGCGCAGGCCTATTTTGCATTTCCGCCCGAACTGGTCGATGTGCGGGTGGCCGACGCCCGGCGCGAAGTTGCGCGGCTGGGCAAGGGCGGCGTCGAATTCGACCTGATTATTCTGGATGTTAGCGGCAGCGGCACGCAACCGGCCCATCTGCAAACCCGCGAAGCTTTCGCCGGGATTCGTAAGCTGCTGCGGCCGACGGGCGCCCTGCTGGTCAATCTGGTGGGCCCGCTGGCGCCGCCGCATGATCGCCTGCCGCGCCACGTGGTGGCCACGGTTCGCGCGGTGTTTCCGCATGTCGAGGCCATCCATGTCCAACCCAATCTGAATGGGCCGGAAGATATTGCGAACCTGCTCATTCTTGCCGCGAACCAGGCGCCACCACGTGCTTTCCGGCCACTGGCGACTGAGCAACCGTGGCCGGTGGAAGCGGGGTTGCGCCCCTTGAGCGACGACTGGAATCCCGCCGCGCTCTGGTCGATCCGGGCGAATGCGCTGTGGCATCAGAATGTGCAACGCGCGCTGGGATTTGGGATTGCAATTCCACACTAGGTGTGGTCTCTCAGTAGGTTGCTCATGAACATGACACGCCCTCGCTTGTTCCTTGAATCCACACGCCATTTTTCTCAAAGCGACAATAGTCCCGGCTATTACCGCTAGCGTAAAATTCCGCGTGAATCCAATAAGCCGGGCTAGGAGTGTGGTCGGTAGGAACCGATGAGTCGAGACAAAGCGCTTGCGCAGCGAATTTTTCGATCGTTCGAGGCGAATAGTTGTGCTCTATTAACGAGCAGGATCGGAAAATTCGAGCGATAGAGCGAAGTCGCAGGCCATTGGGTTTCTGCCACCCACACTCCTAGCCCGATAGTGAAATTTTTTTTCGGCTTGGGTATCATGCCGCGCCTCAAGCCCAGCAACTGACCCTGCGCGCGCGCCGCGAGGCGCCCGGGTCCGTCAACTTGAAATGCCGAAATAGCTCAGCTGGTAGAGCAACGCATTCGTAATGCGTAGGTCCGCAGTTCGAATCTGCGTTTCGGCACCATCTTTTGGTGCCTGCTTGGGCTAGGGTTGCAGCCGTGTGCTGGTCCAGCTCTCGTCCGGCTGCGCCGTGTAGGCGCGCCGATCATGCATGCGGTCGCCCAGGCCCTGCCAGAACTCCACCGCAGCCGGCGTGACCGCATACCCGCCCCAGTAGGCGGGGCAGGGCACATCCCGCCCTGCAAATCGCGTCTCAGTGTCCGCGTATTGGCGATCCAGGGTTTGCCGGTCGGCAATCGGGCGGCTCTGCCGCGAGGCCCAGGCACCCAACTGGCTGCCCCGGGGGCGCGAGGCGAAGTAGCTGGCCGATTGTTCGGCACTCAGCCGCTCGACCGCGCCCTCGATTCGCAGCTGGCGATAGAGCTGGTCCCACCAGAAACACAGGGCGACCGGCGCGCCGTCCTGCAGTTCGGCGGCCTTGCGGCTTTCGTAGTTGCTGTAGAAAGATAGACGTTCCCGGTCAAAACCTTTGAACAGGACGATACGATTCGATGGCCGGCCGGCGGAATCCACGGTTGCCAGACTCATGGCTGCGGGTTCGCGGCATCCCGCGCCCTGCGCATCCGCAATCCAGGCTTTCATCCAGTTTAGCGGCGATGCGGGCGGATTCTCGAAATTGTTGTTAGTCACGTTTGATCATCTGCAAAGTCGTTCGGGCTACGGCGCGAATCTGCCGGCCGCGAATTATAGGTGGCGCGGCGCAGCATTCGAACTCGGACAGGAGAATCGCGTATCATGCGCGCCCGAATCGGATCGGGTTCGGACGCTTCGACCCTCCCGGTTCCCGTCGCGCTCGCGCAGAGGCGACACGTCAGAAATGCCGGAGAGGTGGCAGAGCGGTTGAATGCACCGGTCTTGAAAACCGGCAAGGGCCTCGCGCCCTTCGAGGGTTCGAATCCCTCCCTCTCCGCCACAAACAAGCAAGCCGTCACCAGCTGATCAGACCTGCCGCGTCCGACCTCACGAGATTCGGCCCGGAGTCCATGACGGCCGCATCTTTACCGTCCCTTCACCCCGCATAAGTCACGTTCTGGCACCCGATGACCTGGCTGCCAGAGCATGACGCGCGGGCGGCAGCGGAGCCACATGAAGCCTCAAATTCTCCTGCCCGTCCTGCTTGGCGGGTTTGCGGTGATGATCTCCCTTGCGCCAGCCCATGCCCAGATGGCATACGCTGATACGATACTCGTTTCGCCCGGACCGGCGAAGGCCGGAGGCATGCTCCGGCTCCCCGACACTTCCACGCCCGGGGGCGATGCCGCCACGCTCAAGATACTGGTGGTTTACACGCCGCAGTTTCTCGACAGTCTGGCCGCTCCGGCGATCCCACTGACCGGCTTCGCTGAGCGGGTGATCGCCGCAAGCAACCAGATGATGGTGGACAGCCGGATCGCCACGCGCTTCGAACTGGT
>JBFIIN010000437.1:0-2979 GCA_041601225.1 Oceanococcus sp. | reverse complement strand
CCTTCTGCGCATCCTCGGACAGCAGCACCAGACAGTACGGCTGGGTCTGGTTCGCCCCAGCCACGCACACGACTTCGACCATCGGATGGTTGCACAGCTTGTTCTCGATCGGTGCCGGGGCCACATATTTGCCCTTGCTGGTCTTGAACAGCTCCTTCACGCGCCCGGTGATCTTGAGCCGGCCCTGCTCGTCGATCTCTCCCATATCGCCGGTCATCACGTAACCGTCCTCGGTGAGCGACTCCGCGGTTTTTTCCGGGGCCTTGAAATAGCCCATCATGTTGCCCGGGCTCTTCACAAGTATCTCGCTGTTCTCCGCAATTTTTGTGTCGACGCCCGGATTGGAGTGCCCCACATAACCCACGCGGGCTTCGCCAGGACGGGTGCCATGCGAGTAACCGAAATTTTCGGACATGCCATAGCCTTCCAGCAGTTCCAGCCCGAGACTGCGGTACCAGGCCAGGGTCGCCGCCGACAGCGGAGCGGATCCGGTGGCGGCGTACCGCACGTTTTCCAGACCCAACTGGGTGAGTATCTTCTTTTTGACCCGGCCTGATATGAACGGAATCTTGAACAGCAAGTCCTGTTTTTTCTTCGGCAATTTCTCGTAGACACCCAACTGGAACTTCACCCAGAGACGCGGCACCGAGGCGAAGATCGTCGGGCGTGCTCGGCGCAGATCCTGGACGAAAGTATTCAGCGATTCGGCAAAGAACACATGGAAGCCATAGCGCAATGAATTGGCTTCCACGACCCAACGCTCCAGCACATGCGCCAGGGGCAGGTAGGACAACATCCGATCCTGGTTATCCAGCGGCGCGATGGAACTGAAGCCGATGGAGGACGCGCCAATGGCGCCGAAGCTCACCATCACTCCTTTCGGGCGACCGGTGCTTCCGGAGGTGTACACAATTGTGGCCATTTCGTCGGCATCACGCGGGGTCTCGCCCGCCAGAGGCTCGCACTTGGCGATCAACTCATCCCAGGCTGGGCAGTCAATATCGGGCGCCAGCGGCAGCGTAATGCATGGCATGTCGGTTGGCACGCCCGCCTTCATCTCCTCCCAATCATCCAGCCGGCCAATGAACAGCAACTTGGCCTCGCTGTGCTCGAGTATGTAGCTGACCGTGTCGGCGTTCAGCGTGGGATAAAGCGGCACGCTGACATGCCCGGCCATCCAGATGGCCAGATCCGCGATGATCCAGTGCGCGGAATTCTTGCCGAGCAGGCCGATCTGGCTCTTGGGCTCCAGGCCAAGGCTCTGAATATGCGTGGCCATGCGACGCGCCTGGCCACCGACCTCGCCCCAGGTGTATTCGACTACCGCGCCACCACCCACCGGCTGCGTCAAATAAACCTTATCGGGCTGCGTTTTCTCCCAATAGTAAAAACACTCCAGCGGCGTGGCCTTTGGATCCTGTGCAGTCATCAAACTCCCCTGATTTGGTTATCCCCATTTCCGCCATCCGGATTGGTAATATCGGCCCACCCGAATTCTTCAAGGCGCTGGTCGATGCCGACGGCAAACCCGTTTTATACCGCAGATCACGAGACATTCCGAGAGCAGACCCGCCGATTCGTCGAGAAAGAGGTCAGTCCCTTCATCAATGGCTGGGACGAGGCCGGTGCGATTCCGCGGGCGCTTTATCGCAAGGCCGGCGATCTGGGCCTGTTGGCAATCGGTTTTCCCGAAGATCTCGGTGGCACGCCAACGCCCGACGGTTTCTATCAAATGATCTTCATCGAGGAACTTTCGCGCGCCGGTTCCGGTGGTCTGATCGCGGCCCTGGGCAGTCTGGGGATCGGCTTGCCGCCACTGGTCCACATGGGCTCTCCGGAGCTGAAGCAGCGTTTGATCCCTCCGGTATTGCGCGGTGAGAAGATTTCTGCGCTGGCCATTACCGAACCATCGGGGGGCTCAGACGTGGCGAATCTCAGAACCACCGCGGTGCGTGACGGCGACGAATATGTGATCAACGGCTCCAAGACCTTCATCACCTCCGGCATGCGCGCAGACCTGCTCACGGTCGCCGTGCGCACTGGCGAACCCGGTATGGGCGGCATTTCCCTGCTTGCCGTTGAAGCCGGCAGTCCCGGTCTGGAGCGCACGGCCTTGAAGAAAATGGGCTGGTGGTGCTCCGACACGGCGACCTTGTACTTCCAGGATTGCCGGGTGCCGGCGGCCAACCTGATCGGCCGTGAAAATCAGGGCTTCATCGGCATCATGCGCAACTTCAACAATGAGCGGCTTGCGCTGGCCGCCCAGGCCTATGGTCTGGCGCAGGTGTGCCTGGAGGAATCCATCGGCTATGCCAAGGACCGCCAGACCTTCGGCAAGCCCCTCTCGCGACACCAGGTCATACGCCACAAACTGGTGGACATGAGCACTCAGATTCAGGCGCTCAAGGCCAGTCTGGAATCATTGATCTGGCGGGTGGATCAGGGCGAAATGCCCATTGCTGATCTGTGCATGCTGAAAAACTTTGCAACTCAGACACTCGAGTACTGCGCGGGCGAAGCGGTGCAGATTCACGGCGGCGCGGGCTACATGCGGGACACGAAAGTGGAACGCATATTCCGCGAGACCAAGGTCTTGTCGATCGGCGGTGGCGCGGTGGAGATCATGAAGGACCTCGCGGCGCGCCAGATGGGCCTGTAAGCGCGCCTGCCGCCTGGTCGTGCGGCCACGTCGAGAAAGCACGGATTCGAGCTGCCGCCCGGGTCCTGCACGCCTCGCCATACCAGCCGAGTGCGTCCGATCTGGACGGAGAGCTGCCACAACGCCACCGCCTAAATCCGGCTAGACTCAGCACGCCGGAATGGGAGTCGGTCTGAGCGGGGACTGCAGATGGGTCATGGCGCAACACCGGAGATCGTCGGCGGGCTGGTCGCTCTGATGCTGATCGCGGTCGGCATACTCGCGCTCAGCAATCGCATGCGCTTCCCGTTCTCCGTGGCGCTGCTCATCGGCGGCATTCT
>JBFIIN010000436.1:0-3064 GCA_041601225.1 Oceanococcus sp. | reverse complement strand
TCAGCACAATCCCGGCGGCCCGTTTGGCGGCGGCCTGCAGTGCGAAGCCTGTCACGGCGCCGCTGGCGCCCATCCCGACCGCTACGGAGATGGCGAGCAGCGTCCGGCCATGCCGGCCTTTGGCGCGAACGCCACCCGCAGCGCTGCTGAGCAAAACGGCCAGTGCCTGAGTTGTCACAACAATCACGCCGGGCGCGCCTGGGCAGACAGCCCGCATGCTGACGCCGACCTGCGCTGCAGCGATTGCCATAGCATACACAGCGCCCAGGACCGGATTTCGCAACCCCAGCAGCAAACCGAACTCTGCAGCGGCTGCCATACCCAACAGCGGGCGGAATTGCTGCAAATATCCGCGCATCCCTTACGCCAGGGCGCGATGGCCTGTGGCGATTGCCATGAGCCGCATGGCCAGACCCTGGGCGATGCGCTGCTGATCCGGAGCAATACGCGGGATACCTGCCTGGATTGCCATGCGGAGAAACGTGGCCCATTTCTCTGGGAGCACGCCCCGGCAGCCGAAGATTGCGGCCAATGCCATCGTCCGCATGGCTCCAACCACCGGGCTTTGCTCACAGTGGCCAAACCGCTGCTTTGCCAGCAGTGCCACAGCCAAGCCGGCCACCCCAGTGTTCCCTACACGGCCAATGGTCTGCCGACCGGCAACCCCTCGGGTTTCGTATTGCTCAATAGCTGCAGCAATTGCCACGATCAGGTTCACGGCTCGAATCATCCCTCGGGCGCGGGACTGTTGAGGTAAACCCATGAGATTCTTCGCCACTATGCTCCCCGCGCTGGCTCTGAGTGGCCTAGCCACCACACTCATACTGCCGAGCAGCGTCGCGGCGAATGCGCCTGACACCGAGAACTGGAGTTGCCGCTTTTGCCTGACGCCCAGCGGCTGGGCCGGCTACGCCGAATTGGGACTGCTATCGGTCAGTGAAGATTCCGCGGCCTTCGGCAATGCCCGAGGTTTGGAAGAATCCGGCATATATGGCTTGGCCGGAGCGCAAGCCAGCTGGCTGGGCAGCCACGGTGGTTTTGGCCGCGTCGACGCCGCGAATCTGCCCCTGGACGCGCGCTGGCTGCAACTCGGCGCTGGTCGTTTCGGCCGCTACCGCATGGGTCTGGAGTATCGGGAAATACCCCGCAATCAAGGCCAGGTACAGACGCCGTTTCGCCGCAGCGGCAACAGCCTGGAGCTGCCCGCGGATTGGCAAACGGCCGGAAGCACAGCCGCCTTCCCAAATCCGGATGGCGGGCGCCAGAGCCTGGATTCCGAGCGCCAACGGATCAGCCTGACGGCCGCCGCCGCGCCCGGTCGGCACTGGCAGCTGAACCTGAAGCTTCGCCGCGACGAGCGCAGCGGCCAAAGCCTGCGTTCCGGCACGGTGCTCACCCAGGCCGTGCAATTGGCCGCGCCCCTGGATTTGGTCACCGACCAGGTCGATCTGCAAGCCCGCTATGCGCGCAGCAGCTGGCATGTGGACGTGGGCTACAGCGGCTCCTGGCTGCGCAATGCGGATGATTCACTGAGCTGGGATAACCCCTATACCCCGCCCGTGGACGGTGCGCAGCGCGGCCGCTTGGCCACGGCACCAGATAATCAACATCACCAGCTGTCGCTGGGCGGCCAGCTGGAATTGCGGCCCGATTTGAACCTGGCTGCCGCAGTCGCGCTGGGCCGCAGTGAGCAAGACGAAACCTTCATCGCCGCCACCGAAAACCCGAACCTGGCCGTTGTCCTGCCCCGCGACTCGCTGAACGGGCGGATCGAAACCTTGAGCGCGCAACTCAAGCTCAGTTACAGCCCTTTGCCTGAACTGAATTTACGCGTCGAACACCTGCTGGATGACCGCGATAATCAAACCCCAGTGGCACTATGGAAACCTGTACTCACTGAAGTCACGACCCTGGAGCCACGTGCCAACCGGCCCTACAGCTTCACCCAGAACCGCAGCCGGCTCACTGCCATTTGGCGACCGCAGCGCGAATTGCGCGTACAGGCGCGCATTGAACGCGACAGCCGCGAGCGCACGCTGCAGCAACTGGAAACCACCGACGACGACAGCTTGCAACTCAAACTCCGCTGGCAGCCCTGGCGTCACAGTTCACTGGCAGTGGAGCTCAGCAACAGCCGGCGCACCGCCTCCGGAACCGCCGATGCCCCAGCCAACGGAGAAAATAGCCGCTTGCGGCAATTCCATCTGGCAGATCGAGATCGCCTGCAGGGCCGCTTGCGGCTGGAACATCGACTTCACGCGGCGTGGCAGTTCGGCGCGAATGCCCACTGGTCCGACCAGGACTACCAGCATTCTGAGGTGGGTTTGACCCAGGCCGAGGAAGCAGGCGTGAGCGGCGATGTGTCCTGGACTCCGGCGACCGATATTGCAGCCCATGCTTTTGTCTCCTGGACGCACATTGCCGGCCAGCTGGCCGGCAGCCAGCAATTCGGCCCCGCCGACTGGACCGGTCGCAGCGAGGACCGCCTGTTGAGCGCTGGCCTGGGCCTGCGTTACACCGACATTGTGGGCCCACTGGACGCGGAGCTGGATTTGAGCAGCACCGAGGCCACCGGCGAGGTCGCCGTAAGTAACGGCGCAACCCTGCCTGGATTCCCCGAATTGCAATCGCGTCTCGATGTGCTGCGCCTGAACTTCAGCTACCCCGTCCGCAGTCGCTTAAACCTCCGGCTGGGTTGGTGGCTGGAACGCTACGACAGCCAGGATTGGGCCAGCGATGGCGTGGGCACCACAACCGTACCCAATGTCTACGGTCTGGGGCTGACCTCCCCCCATCAAACGATTCATACCCTATGGTTGTCGGCTCGGTACGTGCTCTAACAGGGTGGTGAAAAACTACCAGCGTTGCCGCTGCGGCGTTAAAAATGACCTTAAAATGCTCATTTACGGGCGGTAAACTCCGCTTTTGCGATCATTTTTGCCTTGCAGCGGCGGCCTCGCCTACGTTCTTCACCACCCTGCCAAGGCCCAAATCCCGCGGGACAAACGATGCAACCCTACGACGGACCCTATCTGTACTGGCCACCCAGTGATCGGCTAGGCCT
>JBFIIN010000435.1:0-3071 GCA_041601225.1 Oceanococcus sp. | reverse complement strand
TATGGATGCCGAATCGGTGTGGCTCATCGATCCGCTGGACGGCACCAAGAGTTTCGTGCGCGGCTATCCATTCATATCCACCCAGATTGCGCTGATGCGCAATGGCGAATTGGTGCTGGGCGTATCCAATGCGCCCTTGTTTGAAGAACTGGCCTACGCGACGCTGGGCGGCGGCGCCTATCTGAATGATGAAAAACTGGCGGTGAGTGATATTTCGCAGTGGTCCAAGGCCAGTCTGTCGACCGGCAATATCGGCACGCTAGCCAAATCGGCGCGATGGCCGGTACTCGGCGATCTGATCAGCCAGGTACATCGCATTCGTGGCTATGGCGATTTCTATCATTACCATCTGCTGGCTGCGGGGCGCATCGACGCGGTCATTGAGTCCGACCTGAACATCCTGGATATCGCCGCGTTGACAGTGATTCTGCGCGAAGCCGGCGGTCGGATCACGGATATGCAGGGCCAGCCAATCGCTTTGGATACGACCAGTACGCTAGCGGCCAATCCGGCCCTGCACGCTGATCTCCTGCGTCGCTTCGCGGCCTGACTATTCGCGCAGGCTGATGATGGGCCAGGCGCGTGCCGTCGCCAGTGCCCGCAGGCGCGGGCAGGGGTCCACCGCGTAGGGCGCGTCGACGATTTCAAGCAAGGGCATATCGTTGGCCGAGTCGCTGTAAAAGCTTGTCAGTTCGTAGCTCTGGTCGCGCGCCGCCAGCCATTGACGCAGGCGCTGAACCTTGCCGTCCTGAAAGCAGGGGGTGCCGACCAGCTCGCCCGTGAAGCGCCCGTCGATGATTTCCGGGTCGGTGGCCAGCAACTCCTCAATGCCGAGCAGCTGCGCGATGGGCTCCGTAACGAAGCGGTTGGTGGCGGTAATGATGAGCAACTGGTCGCCTTGCCGGCGGTGGTGATCCAGCAGTGCGCGGGTCCCCGCGGCGATGATAGGACGGATGCATTCCTCGATAAAACGGTTCCGCAAGCGCTTGAGGTCGGCCATTTCATGGGCGGCCAGGTGGCCGAGACTGAAGCGGATAAAGGCGCGGATATCGAGTCGGCCGGCCTGGTAATCCGTGTAGAACCGCTGATTCTGGCGGGTATACGCCGGTCCATCGACCAAGCCCTGGGTCACCAGAAACTGGCCCCAGAGATAATCGCTATCGCCAGCCAGCAGCGTGTTGTCCAGATCAAATATGGCGAGATTCATGGGGCGGCATTATCACTTGTTATGCGGTTTGGCGTTGCCCGTCGATTGTGAAAGAATCGGCCCAACTAATTTTTTTGCCTGCGAGCATGATCGACAAGGACGGCTTTCGCCCCAACGTCGGCATGATCGTGCTGGGTCCCGAAAAAAAAGTCCTCTGGGCCAAGCGAGTTGGCCAGGATGCGTGGCAGTTTCCACAGGGTGGTATTCGCCGCGGCGAATCAGCCGAAGAGGCGCTGTATCGCGAGCTGCATGAAGAACTCGGGCTTGATCAGCACGACGTCGAAGTATTGGGCTGTACCCGCGGCTGGCTGCGCTACAGGCTGCCGTTGCGCTATATACGGCGCAACAAGCAGCCGTTATGCATTGGCCAGAAACAGAAATGGTTCCTGCTCAGACTGGTCGCGGCCGAAGACCAGGTGCGTTTTGATCGCTGCGAAAAGCCGGAGTTCGATGGCTGGCGCTGGGTCGATTATTGGCAGCCGGCGCGTGAGGTCATTTTCTTCAAGCGCGGCGTTTATCGACGGGCCTTGCGCCAGCTGCAGGAGCATCTGGCCCTAACGCTTGCGGGTGAGAACCAGGCCGAGCAAGGCGAGGATCAGGATCGATAGGGCCCCCAGATCGGCGAGCGCGCGACCGAATCCGCCGATGATGCGACCGCTATGCAGATCCTGCACCACCCGCGTCCAGCTCAGGCTGTTTGCGGCTGTCATTTGAGCAAGATCAGCCAACAACTCGGGTTGCGCAGCGGTCGTCTGCGCCCACGCCGTGGCTCCATCGCCCAGACTTTGCCAGGAATCGAGCGCGGCAGCGGACTGGAACTGTCCGGCTGCGGTGGCGGCGGCGAGTTTATCGTCGCGAGTTCCGAGCCTCTGAACGCGGCCAGGTAGCAGTTCGGCTGCAATGTGCTCGACGCGCTCCCCATGTTCGGTGAACAAGGTAAGGCCGGTCGTCCCGGCAACCGCGATGAACGGTGGCCAGTCGATGGCGCTGCGGACCGGGCCACGCAGGTCGATGGCGTGGCCATTGAGATAGACCGCGGATCCACAATCCACGATCAGTCCCGCCGCGGTCGGCCAGGCACGGGAATGGCAGACCGCTTGCAATCCATACCATTTGGCGATGCGCGCCGAACCAGTCGGTTTGTGGAGGTTGAGGTCCTCGGCGTGATTGAGAACTATTCCGGTTATGGCCAGCCAGCCCAGCAAGAACAAGCTGACCAGGCCCACCCGTCGGTGCCACCTCGAGAGGTGCCGGCGCATCAGCTGCTGTCCGCAGCATGGTCGAGCAAGAGGGCCAGCTGCGCCATGCGCTGCATGGCGCGCACCGACAGCGTTGCGCCGGTGATGTTGTCGACACGACGGTCCAACTCATGACCGCGCAGCCGGGCCTGTCGAAACTGCTGCAGGAAGCTGGGCAACTGGATTTCCCCACCGCGGGATTCGCGATAGATCAGCACCTGTGCCTGGGCTATGGCCCCGTCGTCGACCACAAAGCCGGCGGTGATCGGCAATTCTTTGCCGATTTCCTCCAGAATCCATGCACTGCGCCGGCCAATACGCCAGTAGCGAACTCGGAGCGCGCTTGGACGATGCTCCAGTATCCGGGCGGCCTGCGCGCCCAGATCGCCGGCCAGCCAGATGACCTGCGCTGGTGGCGGCTCTCCGCCGAATGCGCCCGCCAGGAAATCGTCGGGCGCGAACAGCACCTGCTCGGCTGCGCTGGCGGTCGCGCACAGCGCCAGTCCGCAGCTCAGCAGAATTCGAAGCAGCCGCGGCGACATAGTCAGAATTGGTAACCCAGGCCGAGAGTGAGTGAGTTTCGCTCCGAATTGTTGGCGTTGTCCCGTTGCTCGTAATCGGCCTTG
>JBFIIN010000434.1:0-3093 GCA_041601225.1 Oceanococcus sp. | reverse complement strand
GTATCGGCAGTTTCTCGAGCAGGCCAGCCGGGCCGCGCGATCCGATAGCCAGCGCATCCAGCGCCTGGTGGGCCGCTGACATGCTCGCCTGGACCTTGTTTCTGGCCTATATGCTCGCCACCGCCTATCTGAGTTGGCTGGGGCACAAACGGACCCGCGATTTCGGCAGTTTTGCCATCGGTTCGGGCCAGATGTCGCCCTGGGTGGTGGGGATCACCCTGGCGGCCAGCACCGCTTCCGCGGCCACCTTCATCATCAATCCGGGTTTTGTCTATGTGGATGGCCTGTCGGCGTGGATTCACATGGTCCCGGCCACTTTTCTCGGCTTCATGAGCATGATCACCCTGCTGTCGTTTCGCTTTCGCCGCATCGGTGTCAAAAGCGGGGCCCTGACCATCCCGGACTGGATTGGGCTCCGCTACGAATCGCCGGCCTACGCCCTGTTCTTCGCGGTGGCCAACCTTCTGGCTTTCGCCTTCGTGGTCCTGCTGGTGGGTGGCATTTCCATCGTGATGCAGCAGCTCTTGGGGGTCGGCAATACCACGGCCCTGCTGATTACCCTGATCTTTGTCACCGCTTATGTCTTCGTGGGCGGCACCTATGCCCATGTGTTCACCAATCTGCTGCAGGGCAGCCTGATGCTGGGGGTCGCGGCTTTGGTCCTGGTCTCGGGCCTGCCCTTGATCGTCGGCGACTTCGGCGGTTTTGTCGCCGCGCTCGATGCCCAGGATCCGTTGCTGCTGGCGCCGGTCAAGGCCGACGGCGCCCTGTTCAACGACGTGTTCTCCATCTATGTGGCTGGCTTTCTGGTCGGGGCGGCCGTGGTCTGCCAGCCGCATATTCTGACCAAGGCGCTGTATGTCAGCAGCGATCGGGACGTGCGCCGCTATCTGGTCATCCTGGCCGAGGCCCTGGGCCTGTTCTTTCTGCTCGGGACCGTGGGTTTCTATGCCCGCGTGGCCGTCCCTCCGGAGCAGCTGCTTGATGCCGGCGGCGCGTTCCGCCAGGACCTGGTCATGACCCTGTACCTGAAAAACGCCTTTCCGGAATGGATGTTCACCGTGATCAGCGTGGTTCTGCTGGCCGCGGCCATGTCGACTCTGGACGGCCTGCTGGTGGGGCTGTCCACGATCACCGCCAATGATCTGTTGCTAAATCTGCTGCGCCGCGCCGGGACCCGCTGGGCGCCGGAACGGCAACGGGCCTGGGCCTACAAGGCCAGCCACGTCGTTCTGGTGATCATCGCCGTGGCCGCCTTCTTCGTGCTGCAGAATCCACCGAAGCTGCTGGGTATCTTCGGCCAGGTCGGCGTTTACGGCCTGGTGCTGGGCGCGGTGCCGCCGCTGCTGGCCGGTGTCTGGTTCCGGCGGGTGTCATTGCGCCTGGTCTGGGTGACTTCGGTTTTGGCGATGGGGATGCATTTCGGCCTGTTCCTGTTCGGCGCCCGGCTCTTTCCCAGCGTGAGCCTGACTTTTGCCAATCCGGGTGTGACCCTGGCTCTGGGAATGCTGATTGTGGTGTTTCCGGGTTTGTTGCTGGCGTGGTGGGGGAATGCGCGTGCTGAGCGCGTGCGGGCCGTGGCGGAGGGTGCCGGATAAGCGCGTTGACGCAGGGGCTGTGTCCCGCGTCGAATAGGGGGATCGGCGGTCGGCCGCGCCGTGGAGGGGCGCCATCCGGACGCTCAGCCATGCGACCTAGCCCGTGTCCCTCATGTCGTGCCCGCCTTGACGGCGAGAACAGCGAACAGCCCGGCGACTTTCTGTCGTCACGGCGCGACCGGCGGAAATTCTGCCCGGATGTTTGGCCAGGCGGCAATCTGGCACGGTACAGCCGCTGCGGGTCGCGATTGGGGTCGGGCGGATGTCACTGCATCCGGCGCGGGCAAGGTCGGTCGCGGGAGGGGCATGCCGATGTTCGCTCACCAGATTTCGGCGGCAAGGCGTAGGCGCTCCAGTTCCCGGTAATCATCGAACAGCTTGTTGAGCGCCGGCGCGAGGTCGGGGGGCATCTTGGCGACGCCGTCCTCGCAGAAGATCTCGTCGGGCCGCTTGGCGTGTCGCGCGGCGCGATCGCGCATGGCCTGCACGGACTGAGCATCCAGGGACATTGAGAGTCGCTTTGCGATTCCAGCCCAGGCCAGGTCCGGCAACTGGGTGTAGTTGATCAAATTGAGTGTCCCCGCCGCTGCAGGCTGTTGGGCGGCGCGAAAAAATCCAGCCAGCACGCGCAGGCAGTAGCCATCCAGATCCGCCAGGCATGCCGGTTCTGCATCGAGCCCGAGTCGTTCCCGCGCGATCATTCCCGGCACCATGTGCAAGCCACGTTGGCGCTGGTGCGAGGCAAGTATCTCGGCGGGATTTCGGTACAGGTAAAACAGGGGCACGCCAGGAAAGGCGTTCCGAATGAATGGCAACTGCGTGATGTGCCAGCTATCGAGTTTCACAATCAGGTGCCGTTCATCTGCGCGGCGGCGCTGGCCCAGCGCCCGCAGCAGCGATCCAAAAATTGTGGCGACCTCGTTCGTCGACGGTTTCTCCGTGAATTGCAGCGTATCGTCGATCACGCTCGCTTCGGAAATCACAACGCACTGTGATGCCGTGGCCAGCAATTGCGCGAGCAGCGTCGATCCTGAGCGGGAGCTGTGAAATACAAACGCCGCAGGCTCCAGACAGTCGCGCGCAGCAAACTCATGCAGCGCCGTGACGGGTGTCGTGCGACAGAATTTTTCTCCGCGCGGGAGCCGCGCGACGGTATCGGCAAAAAACGGCTCCATGAGCCGGGTATCGCCAGCATATCGCCAGTCGACGACCATTGAACCTTCGCGCTGCGCCAGCGCAACGGGTAGCCATTTCCACAAAGGGTTCATGCCGCGCGCTCAGTTCCAGCCTCGCAGGGGGCGAGGGCAGCTTAGCAGGACGCGCTCGTGCCGTCGCTTCGGGCGATCTGTTGAACCCTAGCCTGAATCCGTCACGAGCCTGTGCGTCCGCCTTTGGCACTGGCGCCTGCTGTGGAGCTGGTTAGTTCTTGACCAGCTGAGCGTTGCTGATAGCGCATTTCACAGATTCAGCGCGCACGCCCCCTTACCCCCATTGT
>JBFIIN010000433.1:0-3094 GCA_041601225.1 Oceanococcus sp. | reverse complement strand
CTGCCCGAGGCGACCCGGGAGCGTTCGGCCAGCAAGACCTTTCTGACCGCGGCCAAGGACTACCGGGTCTGGGCCCTGTTCGTGGTCTATGCGGCCTGTTTCGGCGTGGAGCTGACCATCAACAACATCGCGGCGATCTATTACTTCGACAATTTCGAGCTGAACCTGAAAACCGCGGGCCTGATCGCGGGTTTGTTCGGCCTGATGAATATCTTCGCCCGCACCCTGGGCGGATTTTTCTCCGACCTGTTTGCCCGGCGCAACGGCCTCAAGGGCCGGGTGAATTTCCTGTTCATCGTGCTCCTGTTTGAAGGTCTGGCGCTGGTGCTGTTCTCGCAGATGAGCGTGCTGGTGCTGGCGGTGGGCACCATGATCCTGTTCAGCCTGTTCGTGCAGATGTCGGAGGGCGCGACTTTCGGGCTGGTGCCCTTCATGAATCGCAAGGCGCTGGGCGCGGTGGCCGGCATAGTCGGGGCCGGTGGCAACGCCGGCGCGGTCGCGGCGGGCTTTCTGTTCAAGTCCGAGGCCTTGAGCTATCAGCAGGGCCTGCTCTATCTCGGATTCGCGGTCATGGCCGCTTCATTGTGCGCCCTGGTGGTGCGTTTCTCGCCCGAGACCCTGGCCCGCGAAGACGAGGCCTTGCAGGAAGCTCTGAGCCAGCGCGAAGCGGCCGTGTCGGCGTGAGCGCGCGCCATGCATCCCGCAGCAGCCACCGGAGATCCTGTTATGGCGGATAAGCAACGTATTGTCGTCGTTGGCAACGGCATGGTCGGGCACAAGTGCCTGGAATTGCTGGCCGAGCGGCTGGCTGATCAGCGCCACCGATATGACGTCGTCACCTTCTGCGAAGAGCCGCGCCCGGCCTATGACCGGGTGCATCTTTCGGCCTATTTCTCCGGCACCAGCGCCCAGGAGTTGTCGCTGGTCGAAGAGGGCTTTTTCGACCAGTCCGGCATCACGGTGCATCTCAATGATCGGGTGGTCGCGATAGATCGCCAGGCCAGGCAAGTCACCTCCGCGCAGGGCCGCAGGCTGGCCTACGACAAGCTGATCCTGGCCACCGGCTCCTACCCCTTCGTGCCACCGGTCCCCGGGGCTGACCGCGCCAACTGCTTCGTCTACCGCACCATCGAAGATCTGGAAGCGATCACCGCGGCCGGCCGGCAGGCGCGGGTCGGCACGGTGGTCGGCGGGGGGCTGCTCGGCCTGGAGGCCGCCAAGGCCCTGCATGATCTGGGGCTGGAAACCCATGTGGTGGAATTCGCGCCGCGCCTGATGGCGGTGCAGATCGACGAGGGTGGCGGTCGGCTCTTGCGGCGCATGATCGAGAAGCTGGGCGTGACCGTGCATACCGGCAAGAACACGCAAGCCATCGAGGGCGGGGCCGAGCATGCCCATGTCATGCGTTTTGCCGATGGCCAGGCGCTGGAAACCGATCTGATCCTGTTTTCAGCCGGTATCCGTCCGCGTGATGAACTGGCCCGGGAAGCCGGCCTGGAACTCGGCCCGCGCGGCGGCATTGTGATCGACAATCAGTGCCGCAGTTCAGACCCGGACATCTACGCGGTCGGCGAGTGTGCGCTGTGGAATGAGCGGATCTTCGGTCTGGTCGCGCCGGGCTACGACATGGCGCGGGCCGCGGTCGATGACTTGCTGGGTGGCGATGTGCAGTTCACTGGCGCGGACATGAGCACCAAGCTCAAGCTGATGGGCGTGGATGTGGCCTCCATCGGCGATGCCCAGGCCAGCACGCCGGGCGCCCTGACCTGCGTATACAGCGACGAGCCGGCGCAGGTTTACAAGAAGCTCGTGCTCAGCCCCGATGGCAAAACCTTGCTGGGCGCCGTGCTGGTCGGTGAGGCCGACGACTACGGCAATCTGCTGCAGCTGGCCTTGAATGGCATCGAGCTACCCGAGCATCCCGAGACGCTGATCCTGCCCAGTCTGGATGGGGTGGCCAAACCGGCCTTGGGCGTCGAGGCCTTGCCCGATTCGGCCCAGATCTGCTCCTGCAACAATGTCTCCAAAGGGGATTTATGTGGGGCGATCGCGGGTGGCTGCCTCAGCCTGGGTGATCTCAAGGGCAGCACCAGGGCGGCCAGCAGTTGCGGCGGCTGTGCGCCGCTGGTCAAGAATGTGCTGGATGCCGAGCTGAGCAAGCAGGGCATCACCGTCAACAATTATCTGTGCGAGCACTTCGATTACTCGCGTCAGGAGCTGGAGCATCTGGTGCGGGTGGAAAAGATCCGCAGCTTCGAAGCCCTGCGCGATCAGCATGGGCGCGGGCTGGGTTGTGATGTCTGCAAACCCACGGTGGCCTCGATCCTGGCCACGACCTGGAACGAGCATGTGCTGCAGCCGCATCTGGCGCCCTTGCAGGACACCAATGACTACTTCATGGCGAACATGCAAAAGGACGGGAGCTATTCGATCGTGCCGCGGGTGCCCGGTGGTGAGATCACCCCCGAAAAGCTGATTGTGCTGGGCGAAGTTGCCAAAAAATACGATCTCTACACCAAAATCACAGGCGGCCAGCGCATTGATTTGTTTGGTGCCCAGGTGCACCAGTTGCCCCTGATCTGGAAAGAGCTGGTGGCCGCCGGCTTCGAGACCGGCCAGGCTTACGGCAAGTCGGTGCGTACCGTGAAATCCTGCGTGGGATCCACCTGGTGTCGCTACGGGGTGCAGGATTCGGTGGGCATGGCGATCCTGCTGGAAGAGCGCTATCGCGGCGTGCGTGCGCCGCACAAATTGAAATTCGCCGTGTCGGGCTGCACCC
The DNA here is from genome assembly GCA_041601225.1 of Oceanococcus sp. Classification (GTDB taxonomy): domain Bacteria; phylum Pseudomonadota; class Gammaproteobacteria; order Nevskiales; family Oceanococcaceae; genus JBFIIN01. The sequence goes on along the minus strand of JBFIIN010000433.1, from coordinate 315 downwards.
GCGAATGCGCCGAAGCCCAGTCCAAGGACATCGGCGTGATCGCCACCGAAAACGGCTGGAATCTGTACGTGGCCGGCAATGGCGGGATGAAACCGCGGCATGCGGATCTGTTCGCCACCGATCTGGATGACGCCACCCTGATCCGCTACATCGACCGCTTTCTGATGCTGTACATCCGCACCGCCGACCGCCAGCAGCGCACGGCGTCCTGGTTCGACGACCTCGCCGCCGGGCCCGACGAGGGCATCTCGCACCTACGTGCTGTGATCTTCGACGATCGGCTCGGCATCGCGGCCGAACTCGACGAGGACATCG
>JBFIIN010000432.1:0-3111 GCA_041601225.1 Oceanococcus sp. | reverse complement strand
CCGATGACGCGCAGCGGGCGCAGACCTGTGGCACGCATGTGCTGACCCGTCCGCCCGCGCTCGAGAACGATCCGGCGCTCAATGGCAGCAGCGAGTTCGATGGCCCCTGGTACCGCTCCACCGCGCTGATCAGCTACCTCAACGGCGACATCCTGGCCTATCACGACCCGCAGATCGCCGCCGCCGCCGGCAAGCCCAATGCCGACTACGGCATCACCGTGCCCATCCACATCACCGCGGCCTACCAGGATGAGCAGACCGGCGGCCGTGGACCCAGCAACCTGTGGGAACAGGTCGGCCAGAGCTGGTCCCTGATCGATGGTCAGCCGGCGCGCAGGGACCACGCGGTCCCCAAGCGCCTGCTGCTCACGAACGGCGATCACAACACCCAGAATTCCTACTACGGCGGCTCCCTGATCGTCGACGACCGCCGCGCCTGGGTGGACCGCTGGCTGCAGGGTTCGGCCGGCGGCAGCGAGGTCAGCGTCCTGCTGGAGAAAAACGAAGAGCAATTCGGCGGCCGGCTGGACGATCACAGCTTTCCGCTGAGCACGACCCGGTGGACCGATTTCTACCTGCGCAGTGACGGGCAGCTGCTGGCGCAGCCGCCCGCCGGCGCCGAGCCGCCGGACAGCTATCTCTCCGGCAGCGCGCGTCAGGGCTGGTTCTATGCCGGCTGGTCGGCCGGCCTGGATGGCGCGCCCCTAACCACGGCCGACGGCCCGGATGAGCTCAGCTATCGCAGCGCGCCGATGGCCACGGACACCACGGTGGCCGGCCCCATCGTCGCCGAGCTGTGGGCGCAGTCCAATGCCTACGAAGGCGGCAACTTCGCCGGCACCGATTACTTCATCTGGCTGATCGACGAGGCGCCGGACGGCGCCCAGAGCTATCTCACCCGCGGCATGCTGCGCACCCGCCACGATCCGATCGACTGGGATGCGCAGCGCAACGACAGCTACACCGATCGCAACGGACGCAGCCAGACCTACCGCTACTGGCGCCATCACGCGGCCGACCACCCCGGCGCCCCCGCCACCGACGAACCCCAGCACTACCGCATCGAGATCTGGCCGGTGGGCCATGTGTTCCGCGCCGGTCACCGGCTGCGGGTCACGATCACCCGCCCGCCGGTGCTGGACGCCTACTACGCCTACGTGCCCCGCAATCAGCCGCTCACGCAGAACACGATCTACCACGATGCCGCGCATCCCTCGAAGATCGTCCTGCCGCTGGTGCCCACCCCCGCGCTGGCGCCAGCGCCGCCCTGCGGCGGGCAGGAAGGGGTGCGCTGCGTGCCGGGTGGCTGAGCGCTGCATGACCAAGCCCGCATGGCCTCAACGCTCGCAACTCAAGGCGGCCCGCCATAGGGGCGCCAATCAGAAGTGTCGGTAAACACAGTGCGGGCCGAAGCTCGCAAGCTCTATGGTGCCGTCATGGACAGCGCCCAGACGTTCGGCCAAATGAATAGACGGCGCATTCGCGGGATCGATGTAACTGACCAGAGAGTCCGAGTTGAGCGCGTGCCGGGCAACATGTATCGCGCGCTGGCAAGCCTCGAACGCGTAGCCCTTGCCCTGATGCTCTTGCATGATCCAATAGCCCAGCTCCAGCTCGGGCCAGCCGGGTGATTGCCACAATCCCACACAACCGGCCAGTTGCGCGCTGGCCTTGTCCTCGACGGCCCAGTAACCGAATCCCTTGAGCGCCCAATGCCCGACCTGCAAAGCCAGATGCCGCCAAGCCTGCTCCGCGTCTTTACGTCCGCCCACATACCTGGCAAGGGTTTCGTCCGCGTAGTACCGGGCAAACGCCGGGTAATCCCGGGGCTGCCACTGACGCATCCGCAACCGCGGGGTTTCAATCTGCTCCATCGTCTCTCCCTGCGCCACCCGCCCTGCGTCCGAATGCCATTGTTCCTCAGGCAAAGGGCCACGCCAGACCGGGCACCGGCTCCCGAGCCCCAAGCCTGGCGCCCAGGGCCGGATTTTACCGGCACCTGCGGCTGCGGTTGTGCGTGCAACGCCGCCCCCCGCAAGCGGCCCAGGCAACCGCTACACCGACAAGCCCGCTTCGGTGATCGTCTTTTGGACGCGCGGACGCCCGTCATGCTCTCTCACGACGCGCCATCAAACCCGGGGAACAATGGCCGCGATATGCGCCTGACGGCGTAATGGCGGCAGCTCACCCTTGACGTCAGACCGTACCGTCGCAATCCTCGAACTGAAAACAATCGTCTTCAAAACCGGCCTCCCTAGCCGCCGTGCTGGGCCGCGGGAAATCCTCCACGCCGATCACGCCGTCAAGTTTCGCCTGAACCTCCAGGCTTGAAGAAACTGGCATGTAAAATTGACTCACCCACTCCCTGACCTGCCGAAATCTGCCATCGCGTCGCGACTGCATGATTTTCGTTGCTGGCCGTTTGTGCTCCCAGATCTGGAAATCGGCGGAGAAGGTTTCCAAAGCTTCGGCCTGCGCGCGCCTCGCTGCATCAATATCGTCGGGCGTGACCGTAGCGGAGGAAGCAAGCGAAAGAAGCCCATGCCAAGCCCGTGTAATGCCATCGTCCACGGGCGTATTCGCAATAAATTCATAGCGAACCACTCCGCCGAACGCCTGCTTGGACAGCAAGATTCCAGGCCCGGTGTACCAGGTCACCGTATCAAGATGCGCCTTGTAGTAGTCAAGAAAGCCTCCCTGCCGCTGAATGAGCTGAATGCCACGAAACTCGTTCTCAAAGTACTCGCACGGTGCGCCGTGCGTCGGCCCCAGGTGATGGACATCCGCCATATTGTCGATAAGTTCGATCTGCTGGAGCCTGATCTCTCCCAGTTGATCCAGCTGCCAGTGCACAGCATTGCTTTGCTTCCATGGTGGCAGGGCGGGCGGTGAATACTGAGGCGCACCCTGCTCGGGGCAGTGCCACATCAGGATGCAACCCAGGGCTTCCGCGACGGGATACGATCGCAATGCAAAGGCCTTGGGGCAGCTCCCGGTTTCATAGGGGACCTCCTCCAGGGTCCCATCCGGGCCGTACTTCCACCCATGGTAAGGACACCGTATCGAGTCGCCCTCGATATTCTTACCGATCTTGGAAATATGGGCGGAGGT
>JBFIIN010000431.1:0-3120 GCA_041601225.1 Oceanococcus sp. | reverse complement strand
TGTCGTGGACCGTTGCCGGCCCGGACGGCCGGCATCGAGAGAGCCACGGATGGCCTTGAGCGAGTCCGCGACAAAGCGGTTGAGTCGCACTAGCCACGGAATCTTTTGATGCTAAGCGAAGCCGAAGCCAGAGAAATCGACGCCGAGCTCGCGCATTACGAGAAGGCCGAGGCGGCGACGATTGAAGCCTTGAAGATCGTCCAGAAACACCGGGGCTGGGTGTCCGATGAAGCGGTCGCGGAAGTCGCCGAACGCCTGGGAACCAGTAGCGCGGCTGTGGATTCAGTCGCGACCTTCTACAACCTGATCTACCGCCAGCCGGTCGGTCGTCACGTGATTCATGTCTGCGACTCGGTGTCTTGCTGGTTGATGGGTCAGGATCGACTGCTTGCTTGTCTCAAAAACAAACTCGGCATCGATTATGGCCAGACCACGACCGATGGTCGCTTCACCCTGCTGCCCACAGTCTGTCTGGGCACCTGCGATCACGCGCCCGCGATGCTGGTCGGTCAGGACACCCACCATGACCTGGAAAGCGTCGATGAGAGCCGGCTCAGCAAGCTGCTGGAGGGCTACGAATGAGCCTCAATCTTTCGACCGTACTGATCGTGGCGAATTCATCTGGGTGCCGACTCGCCATGCGGAGATCCGCAGGCTGTGCCCGGGGTTCCTCCTCGCTGCTCACGCCGCCATGAGCCAGAAATTCTCGCCGCCAGACAAGCCGCTCACCGACCGGATTCGGCCGGAGCACGAACCCTTCGATGTCGCTGAATACACCCGGGCGGGCGGCTATCAGGCCCTGCGCCATGCCTTGCGGACTATGGCGCCTAGCGAGGTGGTCGGAGCGGTCAAGGATTCTGGCCTGCGCGGCCGCGGCGGCGCCGGATTTCCGACCGGGGTGAAATGGGGCATGGTGCCGCACGGCCCCGATGCGCCAGCGCAGAAATATCTGATCGCCAATGGCGATGAGATGGAGCCCGGCACCTTCAAGGACCGCCTGCTGCTCGAAGGCGATCCTCACCAGTTTGTCGAAGGCATGGTGATTGCCGCCTATGCCATAGGGGCCAGCGTGGGCTATCTGTTCCTGCGTGGTGAATATGTCCTGGCCGCCCAAAGGGTGGGCAAGGCGATTGCCGAAGCCCAACACCGGGGCCTGCTCGGCAAGAACATCAAGGGCACCGGTTTTGATTTTGAATTGCACCTGCACACTAGCGCAGGCCGCTATATCTGCGGCGAAGAAACGGCGCTGATCAACGCCCTGGAAGGCAAGCGCGCCGTGCCCCGCGCCAAGCCGCCCTTCCCCACCGTGGCTGGCCTGTTTGGCAAGCCCACGGTAGTCAATAACGTCGAAACCATCTGCAATGTGCCGCATATCATCAACTTCGGCAGCGATTGGTACAAAGGCCTGTCGCGCACGGCCAATGGCGGCACCAAGCTTTACGGAGCCTCCGGCAAGGTCGTGCATCCCGGCGCCTGGGAACTGCCCATGGGTACCAGCGCGCGGGAAATCATCGACGAGCATGCCGGTGGCATGCGCGCCGGCCTGAAACTGCGCGGCTTTTTGCCGGGTGGCGCCAGCACCGATTTCCTCACCGCCGAGCATCTCGATGTGCCCATGGACTATGACGCGATTGCCCAGGCCGGCTCGCGCATGGGCACTGGCACCATGATTGTGCTGGATGACCAGACCAGCGTGGTGGGCATGGTGCGCAATCTGGAGCATTTCTTCGCCCAGGAATCCTGCGGCTGGTGCACGCCCTGCCGCGACGGCATACCCTGGGCGGAAAAAATCCTGATCGATATTGAACAGGGCCGCGGTCGGCCCGGCGATATCGAGCGCCTGGAACTGCAGACCCGTTTGCTCGGACCCGGCCGCACCTTCTGCGCCCATGCACCCGGCGCGATGGAGCCTCTGCAAAGCGCTTTGAAGTATTTTCGCGAAGATTTCCAGCGCGGCATAGTTGGAACGCCGGAATCGGCGGCTCAGGTCGAGACCACGCCATGAGCGACAAGTCGAAACCGACCCTGGCCAACATCCGCATCGATGGCTGCAGCCATGTCGTGGACCCCAGCCGCAACTTGCTGGAAGTCGCGCTGGAACTGGGCTACGACTTACCCTATTTCTGCTGGCATCCCGAACTGGGTTCCGTCGGTGCCTGCCGGCAATGTGCGGTCACCCAGTATGCCGACGACAAGGACGATCAGGGGCGGGTGGTCATGGCCTGCATGACCCCATGCAATGACGGCTTGCGCAGCTCGATCAGCGATGCCCAGGCGGTGGAAATGCGCAGCGCGGTCATCGAAATGCTGATGACCAACCATCCCCATGATTGCCCGGTCTGCGAAGAGGGGGGCAACTGCCATTTGCAGGACATGACGGTGATGGCGGGTCATGCCTACCGCGAATATCGCCATAGCAAGCGCAGCCATCGCAATCAGGATCTGGGGCCCTTCATCGGCCACGAAATGAACCGTTGCATTGCCTGTTATCGCTGCGTGCGCTATTACCGGGACTATGCCGGCGGCGACGACCTGAATGTATTCGGCGCCCATAACAATGTGTATTTCGGCCGGGCCGAAGACGGTGTCCTGGACAACGAATTTTCCGGCAACCTCGTCGAGGTCTGCCCCACGGGCGTATTCACCGACAAGCCCTACGGCGCCTCCTTTACCCGCAAATGGGATTTGCAGCAGGCACCCAGCGTGTGTGCGCACTGCAGCATCGGCTGCAATGTGCTGCCCGGCGAACGCTACGGCCTCATCAAACGGATCGAAAACCGCTATCACGGCGAGCTCAACGGCTATTTTCTGTGTGATCGCGGGCGCTTTGGCTACGGCTATACCAATGCCCAGGAGCGGCCGCGTCAGGCCCATTGGCGCAACGGCAGCCTGCGCGAAATCGACGCCGACGAAGGCCTGCGCCTGCTGGCCACGGCCCTGCGTGATGGCGATCTCATCGGCATAGGCTCCCCGCGCGCCAGTATCGAAGCCAACTATGCCCTGCGCAAACTGGTGGGCAAGGACAGCTTTTTCCGGGGCGAAACTGCGGCTGCGAGCGCCCTGCATGATGCCGGCGTCGCCTTGCTGCAAAACCCGGCGGTCAGTATCGCCAACATCCGG